>DATNPC010000345.1:0-5237 GCA_036703375.1 Allocoleopsis sp. | reverse complement strand
AATACTGCTGTACTGCACCGGCATTTCCCAGCCGGAGAAAGCAGTCAGCCGTGCTTTTTGTTCTAAGGCAAGGGGATAGAGGGGGGTTCTGAGTAGAGAGGTAGATTGTTCTGATTTAGCCACAGATAGTCTTAAATTGCGGGTAGATGTTCATCCATATCTTAACCAGATGCTGGGAGCCTCATACTCAGGCTACTCGTATCAAACAACTGGTCACTGACCACTGGTCACTGTTCACTGAAAAGCCAATTACAATGGCTCGTAAAATCTGAGAAACTCTAACATGGACGCGACGAAGGTTCATCGCTCAAAAACCTTCAAACAACTGGAGACACACCTACGTAGCCGGGTTGGAAAAGCGATCGCAGATTACAAGATGATTGAAAATGGCGATCGTGTTATGGTTTGCTTGTCGGGTGGGAAAGATTCTCATACCCTACTCGACCTGTTGCTCAGCCTCCAGCGCAAAGCGCCAATCCAATTCGATCTTTTCGCCGTAAATTTAGATCAGAAACAGCCAGGATTTCCAGCACATATATTGCCAGAGTATTTGAAATCGGTAGGTGTGCCGTACCGAATTATCGAAGAAGATACTTACAGCATCGTTCAACGGGTTATCCCTGAAGGGAAAACGATGTGCGGTTTATGTTCGCGCTTGCGTCGCGGCATTCTCTATCGCATCGCGTCTGAGGAGGGGGCAACGAAGATTGCTTTGGGTCATCATCGGGATGATATTGTGGAAACCTTATTTCTCAACATGTTTTACGGTGGACAACTCAAAGCCATGCCGCCAAAACTCTTGAGCGACGACGGACGGCATGTGGTGATTCGACCACTAGCCTATTGCTCAGAACGCGATATCGAGCAATATGCAGCAGCGAGACAATTTCCCATCATTCCCTGTCAGCTGTGTGGTTCTCAGGAGAACTTACAACGGGCGCAAATCAAGCAGATGTTACAGACTTGGGAACGGGACTATCCCGGTCGAATTGAGAATTTATTTCACAGCCTTCAGACTGTTTCGCCCTCTCATTTAGCTGATACTCAGTTATTTGATTTTGCCAGTTTGGGTCTTCAGCGTGTCGCCGTTAACACTGACCAATGAGCAGTAATCAGTTAGCAGTTTTTTATACAACGGCAGTGTTGGGCATACTGTCGAACCGATTTCAGTCAAGCGATGGATTGGCGATGCTCTTATAGAGCCGTAAATTTGTATATGTTAATGATGTATAAGTTCTTGAGACTAAGACCAGGAGTTTTGTCTCATGGTCAAGCGATCGCTGCGGGCATCACCTCTTGGGATTGAGCAAGCCAAGCGTGCCTTTGCCTTCAAGGGGTGGACTCAAGAAAATTTAGCAGGGGAAGTCGGCTTAAAGACGCGCCAGTCGGTCTGGCGGTTTTTCACGGGGCAACCGATTGAGCGTCAGGTTTTTCTAGAATTTTGTTCGATCTTGGATCTAGATTGGCGAGAAATCGCGGTCGATCCTCCCGCAGAATTTCCTGAACTTGGGAAAATCGAGAGTGCTCCGATTGCGGGCATCGACACTCTGGTACGACAGGTGCGATCGCAACGGCGGGACAAAATCCAAGACCAGTGCGGCACCTTGCAGTTGTTAGACATTAGCCGCCCCGTCAAAATTGACGACATTTACATTAACGTCAACATTTTGGAAGAAATTCCGAGCCAGCAGTGGTTAGAGTTAGCCGATCTGCAACGCCTCACACCCAAGGAATTTGATCGATTTGGCTTAGGAGAAGTGTCCCAAACCCAAATTGCAGGCATGAAAGCTGTCGAAATCTACTCGAAGCTCCGGGTATTGGGGAAACCAGGGGCGGGTAAAACCACTTTTTTGCAACATCTAGCGATTAGGTGCAACCAAGGCAGCTTTGCCGCTAATCGGGTTCCCATTTTTGTCACCTTGAGGGATTTTGCCGATGAAGCTAGAGCAGCAGGCGAGTTTAGCTTACTCAACTATATTCATGAGGAATTCCTCACCTCTGGTATTTCAGACCCATCGGGAATTGAAACCCTATTGCGAGAGGGCAGAGTGTTGCTGCTGCTGGATGGGTTAGATGAAGTGCTCGATCGAGAGCGTAAGGCTGTTGTCAAAGAAATTCGCCGACTTTCTGAAAAGTATCACAAGAATCTGTTTGTCGTGACTTGCCGCACAGCGCCTAACACCCTTAATCTCAAGCGCTTCACAGATGTGGAGATGGCTCCGTTTACGCAAGACCAAATTGTGGCGTTTGCTCAGAAGTGGTTTACAGCCTTGACAAAGACTACGCTTCAATCTGGGCAGGAACAGGCAGTTCAGTTCATTGAGAAACTAGACCTGTCTGAAAATATGCCCTTCCGTAGACTTGCCGTTACGCCTCTGTTTCTCCACCTCACCTGCTGGGTTTTCCATCACCAGGGCAAATTCCCCACCAAACGAGCGGAGTTTTATAAGCAATGTTTAGATCTCTTGCTCAGCAGATGGGACGAAACCAAAGGCGTTGAACGGGACGAAATGTACAGAGGCTTTTTATTGCTGCAAAAGCTGAAGCTGCTAAGTCAAGTTGCAACAGTCACATTTGAGCAAGGGGATTCCTTTTTTGCCCAACAAGCCGTTGAACAATACATTGGTGACTATATTCGTGATTTACCAAATGCTTCGACAGAGCCAGAGGAATTGCAAATAGAGAGTGAAGGGATACTCAAGGCAATCGAGTTACAACATGGACTCCTAGCCGAACAAGTGCAAGGAATTTTCTCCTTCTCCCATCAGATATTTCAAGAATATTTTACGGCTCGAAAGATTGTCGCCAGTCACAATTTGCAAGCATCCGATCGCTCGTTGGAATGGCTAGTCAGCCATATGACTGAACCCCGCTGGCGGGAAATCTTTTTGTTGACGGTTGCCATGCTGCGAAGCGCCGATTCCCTGGTGCAGTTGATGAAGCAACAAATTGATGCGATCGTGGCTCAAGACCTATACCTACAAGAGTTTTTAACTTGGGCAAGCCAAAAATCCCTTGTTGCTCCTCCCCAACCTGCCGCCACCCGCGCATTCTACCTCGCCATAGCTCGGACTCCTCACATTGCCCCGGATTTCGTCCTCGCCTGCACGCTCGATCGAGGTATTCTTTTGGATGCAGCACTGGATCATCTGGTGCTGGCATGTACCACTGGCTTCAAATCTAATGTCGTTGATGCCTGCGATGACGCGCTCAACACGGCGCTAGCAATTGTTCTAGATCCTGAGTTACATCAAGCGCTACAACAGCTTAAAGACCAGCTTCCTGCTGCAACGCAAAGTAGAGAAACGCTTTACTCATGGTGGAAAACGCCTTATCCAGCTTGGCTAGAGCGGTTGAAGGTGGCGATCGCCAAGCATCGCAACACTCAGCATGGCTGGCACTTCAGCCCAGAGCAGCAAGAACTATTACAACGATACTATGACGCAAATCAATTGTTACTCGATTGCCTCAATAGCAACTGTGAAGTGACGGCTGCCGTGCGGCAGGAGATTGAAGCTGCTTTGTTAGTGCCTCAAAAAGAACTTGAGGAGCGGGAATGGGGCGGTTCTTTCTAGGGAGCAATTTAGGTGATTTGCACTCTAACAAAGGTATTGAGCAAATCTGTAAAAGTTCTCACCATTTGGGTCACTTACTGCAATCTCTTTACATAGGCAAGTTCTGAGCTAGCCTATCGATTAAGCCTTTTCCAGAGAGACACTGAACGCTCGAACTGCTTCGGCAAATTGAGCATTGCGCTCCATTAAGCCCATATGTCCCGCAGGATGCAGCACGACTAGTTCTGAGTTAGGAATATCGTGACTGAGATGATGGTGCGCCCAAAGACGAGTTGCAATATCGGATTTGCCCGCAATCACTTGTACTGGAATGGGGATTTTGGGTAACGTCTGCGTTTCGTCAAAGCGCAACATTGCCAACATTCCTCGTGCCAAAACTCCTGGAGATGCCAGTAACGCCAGACGAGTCGAGAAGTCGAGTTGTCCGCGTGTCTCTCGTCCTGTGAAGCCAGATAGCTCGGTCGTAACGTACATTGAACCGTTTAAATAACTCAAACCACTCATCAGCCAAGCGATCGGAGAAAGCAGAATCGTCACATATAGCAAGGGTTCAATGAGTGGCTTCTGAAGCGGCATCAGAATTTGGCTGAGAATGGCAGTTTTCAAAGGGTTGGTGTAGGTTGTGTCTACTAGCACTAACCCAGCCACGCGATTGCCCAACGACTCTGGAAACAGGCGGCAAAACGTGAGTAGGATCATGCCACCCATACTATGACCTAACAGAATTGCAGGCTGATTGCCAACCAGTGATAGTACGGCTTCTAGATCTCTGGCATATTTTTCAGTCGAGTAGTCTTTATTGTGCGGCTTGGTTGATTTGCCGAGTCCTGGTAAGTCCCACACGATGACGCGAAAGTGATTCGCCAACTGCTTTTTAGCGTAGTACCAGACAGTGCTATTAGGTCCCCAACCGTGCGTCAATATTAAAGGAGGTGCATCGGGAGAGCCATAAAACTCTACCTGAATCTCGCTGCCATCGGGTCGTGATAGACGCTGTATTTCTCGGCTGCGCTGCATTTTTGGTTCATCGCGTCCCCAACGACGCAAGAGGCTCAGTGGCAAAAATCCGACACCAGACCAAACGATCGTTGCCCAGCCTGCAATTAACCAAGCGCGATCGAGCAAATCCCGCTCATACCACTCATGCAGGATGTAGATACCCCCTCCGAGAAAAGCGATCGCCAGCAGCCCGGTGAGCCACCGCAGCAGAAAATCGAGGGGCATCACTACCATGTGTTTAATCCTGCGCTCAATAGTGCTTTATTGTTTTCAAATTAGGGAAGAAATCTGTTAAACACAGCTATCCCCAGCTAGATCTATTCGAGAGAAAAATATAAAGATGAACGGGTTAGCGATCGATGTCTACTTAATTGTTTCTGCTTGCAGGGGTGGCATCACCACTTTTTGGGCTAATCCTAATGTTTTCAGGATTTGAATCGTCCACCACGTAACATCTACCTGCCACCATTTCCAGCCAGCCTTTGCCACATTGGGGTAGGCGTGATGGTTATTATGCCAACCTTCTCCAAACGAGAGTAGGGCTACCCACCAGAGATTACGCGACCCATCTTCGGTTTCAAAGGTTCGATTTCCAAACAAATGCGTGGCGGAGTTGATCAGCCAAGTTGTGTGCCAGAGTAGCACCAGTCGAACAAACATCCC
>DATNPC010000344.1:0-8250 GCA_036703375.1 Allocoleopsis sp. | reverse complement strand
TTTCCTGGTGCTTGAGCATCTAGATAAAGTAGCTGTCCTATAATTGTTTGTGCTAAATCATCATTAATGTCTTGACTGATGATGACAATTCTTTGATTGAGTAACCATCGATCGATTCCCTCTTCTGAATATTGGGTAGAACTATCTGAAGCCTGAGCCTGATGCATACTGACATTAACGTCTTTACAGCTTTCACTCCTAGCTAGAGCAGGATTTAGGTTAAAAACAACAATACCTGCGGACACAGAAGATAAACCTAATAAAAAATATTTAAGAATTGACTTGTTGATAGACTTATTCATGATTACGACTTTTAAAATTTATGTCAATGACGAAGCAAACTGAATTGAGAATTATCTTAATCTTTCAATCCAATGAACTTGGTTATTCTTAAAATCATTTTTCATAAAAATAATTTGCGAAACACAAGGCTACGCATTCACTCCCTGAAGTATTAAGAAACTTCGTGTAGGATAAGCGGCCTACACTAACGATAGGACGAGATTTTCGAGAGTCTTCGGTACCGCCTACCCGACAATTAATTAGAAATGTAAAGGGACGCAACGGTTTAGTGCAAATGTGGAGCGTTCTATCAGGAAGCAGGAAGATAGAAGTATGTAGCTCTAGCCTTTCTTGAAGAGGCACTATGGAACAGAACATCTCCGCGTCTCCACGTCCCCGCGTCCCCGCGTCTCCCCAGCCCACTGCTGAAGAAATCCGAGTTCGCGGTACTGTTCAAGGCGTGGGTTTTCGCCCAACAGTGTATCGCCTTGCCAAAGCGTGTGAACTCAAGGGAGAGGTTTGCAACGATGGGGAAGGAGTATTAATTCATGCTTCTGGTACTCCGGAATCTCTCGACGAATTCATCCAACGGTTGCAGGCAGAGTGTCCTCCTCTAGCCAGAATTGAAGCGATTATCCGTCGCCCCTATTCGGGCAATTGCAATTTTCAGAGTTTTGTCATTACCAAGAGTGTGAGTAGCAAGGTTCGCACGGAAATTACCCCCGATGCCGCGACTTGCCCGAAATGTAAGGAAGAAACCCTCGATTCCTTGAGTCGTTGGTATCGTTACCCCTTCACTAACTGCACCCATTGCGGGCCGCGTCTGAGTATTGTTCGCGCTGTCCCCTACGACCGATGCAACACTAGCATGGCAGCATTTCCCATGTGTCCGGATTGCGCGAAGGAATATAACGATGTGGAAAACCGCCGCTTTCATGCCCAACCCGTGGCTTGTCATGTGTGTGGGCCGAAAGCCTGGTTAGAACGGGCGGATGGCAAACCGATTACTGCATCTATGTTCTCGATGCTGGATGATGTGGATGCCGTTTGTACCCTGCTGCAACAGGGTGAAATTGTCGCGATTAAGGGGTTGGGCGGTATTCATTTAGCTTGCGATGCTACAAATGAAGCGGCTGTGCAAAAATTGCGATCGCGTAAACAGCGTTATCACAAGCCCTTCGCCCTCATGGCGCGGGATTTAGCCGTGATAGAAGACTACTGCACCCTCGCTCCCAAAGAACGGGAATTACTGCAAAGTCCTGCGGCACCGATTGTCTTAATGCAGAAGACGGAAATGGGGAATGGGGAATGGGGAATGGGGAATGGGAATGAGAAATCTAAAATCCAAAATCCAATAGCCCCATCAGTCGCACCAGGTCAAAATACGCTGGGCTTTATGCTGCCTTATACCCCGTTGCATCATCTCATACTGCGGCGGATGAACCGTCCCATCGTTCTCACTAGCGGCAATCTGTCCGACGAACCTCAATGCATGGATAACGAGGAAGCGCGAGAGAAACTGGGAAAAATTGCGGATTATTTCTTATTCCACAATCGGGATATCGTCAATCGCGTGGATGATTCAGTAGTGCGGGTGATTGGAGAAAAGACTCAAGTTCTCCGTCGCGCTAGAGGGATGGCACCCGCACCGATTCCGTTACCTCCTGGATTTGAGGCAGCACCGAATATCCTGGCAATGGGTAGCGAACTGAAAAATACCTTCTGCTTGCTACGAGATGGACATGCAATTTTGTCGCAACATCTAGGAGATTTGGAAAATGCAGCCGCGTTTAATGCTTACCAAGCTACGCTGAATCTCTACTTAAACTTATTCGAGCATAAGCCAACTGCGATCGCGATCGACAAGCACCCCGAATATCTCTCCACCAAACTCGGCAAAGAACTCGCTGCTGCCAACCAATTACAACTACACAGCATCCAGCATCACCATGCCCACATAGCGGCTTGCATGGCAGAAAATAGACTTCCGCTCAATTCGTCTCCCGTTCTCGGTATCGCCTTAGATGGCTTAGGGTATGGCGAAGATGGCACTCTTTGGGGTGGAGAATTTCTTTTAGCTGATTATCGAGAGTTTAAACGACTGGCAAAGTTTAAACCTGTCGCCATGATTGGGGGAGAACAAGCAATTTACCAACCTTGGCGCAATACCTATGCCCAACTGATAACCGCTTTCAATTGGGATGACTTACAACAGCAATATAAGGATTTAGACCTATTTGCATTTTTAGAAAAACAGCCTACTAAACTCCTCAATCAGCTACTTGCAAAAGGCATAAACTCGCCTCTAGCGTCTTCTTGCGGGCGTTTATTTGATGCGGTTGCGGCCGCGCTCGGGATTTGTCGGGAAGCTTGTAGCTATGAAGGGCAAGGTGCAATTGAAATGGAAGCTATTATCAATAATCATAGCTTAAATGATGTTGAAGAAAGCCTCGCTTATCCCTTCTGGATTGCTAACCTGAATAGTAGGCAAGAAAGGTTAAAGTCAGGAGCGGATTCAACTCTAATTGCGGAGGAGAATAAGATTTTAAATACAATCCCGCTCCTTTCCATTGAGCCACAACCAATGTGGCAAGCCTTATTGAAGGACTTGAAGCAGAATACTCCTAAATCGGTAATAGCAGCAAGATTCCATCAAGGATTAGTCAATGTCATTGTGGCAATGGCTAATCGGTTGTGCCATCAGCATGGAATCGAGCGCGTAGTGCTAACTGGTGGTGTCTTTCAAAATCGCATCTTACTCGAACAAGTTGGTGGGTATTTAGAGGCGGGTGGAGCGAGCGTACTCACGCATAGTTTAGTACCACCGAATGATGGAGGGCTATCCCTCGGGCAAGCTGCGATTGCAGCCGCTCAATTAATGGGTCACTAGAGGAAGGAAAAATAAAAAATGTGCTTAGGAATTCCTGGTCAAATTGTAGAGATTGCTGACGCCAAGCAACAATTAGCGATCGCAAATGTTGGAGGAGTGAAGCGTCAAGTCAATATTGCCTGCATTGTTGATGATAACCATCCCGTTGAATCCTGTGTCGGAGATTGGGTACTGATTCATGTTGGCTTTGCGATGAATCGAATTGACGAACAAGAAGCGGCTGAAACGTTACAACTGTTCAAAGAACTTGCAGAAGCTCAATGATAGTCAATTCATTGAAGGTAAACAATCGATAAAATCTAAAATTTCTATGAAATACGTTGATGAATTTCGCGACCCAGAAAAAGCTAAAGCTATCCTGCACGAAATCCAAAAATTAAGTCACCAGATAATAGGCAATAAAGACCAGCCGATTAAGTTGATGGAAATTTGCGGCGGTCATACGCATTCGATTTTTAAATATGGGATTGAAGAAATTCTGCCAGATGCGATCGAATTAATCCACGGCCCTGGTTGTCCCGTGTGCGTAATGCCGAGGGGACGATTGGATGATGCGATCGCACTTGCTGAAAATCCCGCTATCATCTTTGCTACCTTCGGCGATGCCATGCGCGTTCCCGGTTCTAAGCAAAGCCTTCTGCAAGCCAAAGCTCATGGTGCAGATATTCGCATGGTGTATTCCCCGCTAGACTGCCTCCAACTAGCGCGAGACAACCCCAATAAAGAAGTCGTCTTCTTCGGACTCGGCTTTGAAACCACTGCCCCTAGTACCGCGTTAACGGTTCTGCAAGCCGAAGCCCAAGGCATTACCAACTTCAGCCTGTTTTCCAATCACGTCCTCGTAATTCCAGCCCTCAAAGCCCTACTCGATAATCCCGATTTACAACTCGACGGGTTTATTGGGCCCGGCCATGTCAGCATGGTTATCGGCACCGAACCCTATCGGTTTATTGCCGAACAGTACCGCAAGCCCTTGGTTGTATCGGGATTTGAACCCTTGGATATCCTGCAATCGATTTGGATGCTCTTGCAGCAAATGACTCAAGGACGCTGTGAAGTGGAAAATCAGTACAGCCGACTCGTGCAGCCCCAGGGAAATACAGTTGCCCTGGATGCGATGAGTAAAGTTTTTGAAGTGCGGGAGACATTTGAGTGGCGGGGACTGGGTGACATTCCTAATTCTGGACTGAAGATTCGCCCAGAATATGCACAATTCGATGCCGAAGCGAAATTTACCTTGCCCAATCTCAAGGTTGCTGATTCTGCCGCCTGTCAGTGTGGCGAAATCCTCAAAGGTGTGTTGAAACCCTGGCAATGCAAAGTCTTCGGCACTGCCTGCACCCCAGAAACGCCCATCGGCACCTGCATGGTGTCATCTGAGGGGGCTTGTGCGGCTTACTACAAGTACGGACGCCTCTCGACTGTGGCTAAAGCACCAGTACCCCAGAAATCCAGAGTGGCGATTTGACTGGGTTGAACATTGTTCCAGTTGAAACGGAGGAACGCCAACACCCTGTAAGGGAACTGTTTCGGGAAAATTTCACCTCGACTCGCTTGCTAATCCTTCGCGATTTCGGCATTGATTTGGATGTGAGTACTGTGTTGGAGGGAGAGATGACTCAACTCCAACAATTTGCTCCACCGGCAGCACCCTCAATTAATTGAGTCATTCTTATACCCAATTGGTCTAACTTGTGAGAATCGCAATTTAAACTTGTAGCTTAAAGTTACAAATCATAATAATTTAAGCTAGCAAAACTATTGTCAATCAGTTATGTAGCGGAAAAATATAGGATTTTTTCCGCTTGTGAGAAATTTGTGTAACAGAGATTATATTTCTTAATCGATAAGAGAACTTAACAGAAATTGAGTAGAGGTGAGACTTGAAAATTTTTGAAACCACATTGCGGGATGGAGAACAAGCAGCGTTTATTCATCTCGATCCCAGGCAGAAAGCTGATATTGCAGTCTCACTGGAAGCAATGGGCGTCGATATCATTGATGCAGGATTTCCCGTCGCCTCAACGCTTGATTGGGAGGGTGCTTATGCAATAGCTGATGCAACTCACAAAGTCCAGTTAAGCGTAGTGTCCAGACATATACCAAAAGACATTAAATTAGCGTACAATGCGGTAAAACATCATATAGATCGCTCTAGATTGGCGACATGGGTTATGCCCTATGAAATATACACTCGCCATGCGAACAACCCCGATATTCACAGAAAGATCATTGATTCATCGCGTAAGGTAGTGAGCTATGGGCGAGAAATTTTTCCGGCTGTACAGTACTATTTGGTTTACTGTGGTAACCGAGACAAGGATTTTCTGCGTGAATTGGCTTGCGAAGTAGTGGATGCTGGTGCTACATGCATAGCAATTGCAGATAGCCAGAGCACTCTGAATCCAGATGGTCTCGCATCTTTGGTGAGTTTCATTAAAGAGAGCTTACCGGCAGGTATCGACCTATCTGTTCATTGCCACAATAATATGGGGCTTGCCCTTGCCAATACAGTGGCAGCGATTAAAGCTGGTGCCAATCAGGTAGAAGCAACGATTGGGGGAATAGGTGATGCTGGTGGAAATACAGCACTTGAACAGATTCTGGCATACGCCAGTTATTTTGAGAAAGATAATCCTTTATTTGAATGTGGCTGCCGTCTTGATAGCCTTTACAAGATTGCCTGTGAGGTGAGCAAGCTAACTGGTTTCCAGTTCGCCTCAAATCAACCGTTTATTGGTCCAGACACTTTTACAGTTGAAACAGGTATACACCATTCACTTGCTGAAAAAATTCAAAACAGCACATTCGATCCAAAAGTTATTGACCGTAAGATTAAGTCTGTTGTTGGCAGACATAGCGGGCTTGTTGGTCTCCGTAACAAACTGCAAGAGATTGGTGTAGACACCTCGCCCATAAATTTTCATAGTCTTTACTCAAGAGTCATGAAAGCCTCAGAGACCGAAGGTACAGTCTCTAACGATACACTACTCCGGTTAGTCAAGGAGATGTAATCCATTGGATGTCACTGTTATTAAATACAGCGATGAAGCACTTCCGGAAATCGAACGGCACCTGAGCGCAGGACAGCCAGTTGTCTTGCCCAATCCTTCCCCCTTGGCCTATATGGCAGTGGCTATTTCTCCGGTAATAGTCAATGGACTAAAACGTAGATCGATCGATCAACCTGTGGCGTCTTTTATCGGAAACTTCGAGACTGTAAAACAATATTTCAATCTCGACCAACATGGCATGGAAATCGCTGAAGAATGCCTCATCGAAAAAAAGATGACTGTGCTGTGTCCAGTCAAGAACGATATTGAGGTGCCGACATTCCTTCTACCCTCACTCAATAACAATCATGTTCTGTTGTTTGCTGCCCATTTGGCTGGATTACAGCAGTTATGCCTTCAATTTTCTTCACTGTATGTCAGTTGTGGGAACGTAACAAAGATGGAGCCACAGCAGTTGTGTACAGATGTGCAAGCCCAGTTCAAGGAATTTGGCAACCCTGAATTCAGATTGCTCCTAGTCGATGGAGATCATTTCCGGGACAGACACCAACGGCATGCCTCAACAACAATGGTCACGATCTCGCGTACTGGCGAACTTTCTGTTAAGCGCAAGGGTATACAGCAGCTACACCTGGAGTAAAAACCAACAGGACGCTCCACCTGACACCCATCCCGATCGCGCGAATCAGCCATCCAGCCTCAAACCCTACTGTGCGATCGCGTAAATGCCACGTCAGGTAGTAAGCAGGGCGGACGATCTTACGCTATAGTGCTTAGCAAAACTCAGTAATCGCTTGTTTAGTTAAGAAACATATAGCTATGAGAAGTTATCGGTCTATTCTCGCCTTGATTCTGGCAGTAGTGACGACATTTCTAGTCAGCTGTAGCAGTCCAACCGCAAAAGTACCAGCGACTTACAGCTCGGAGCAAATCGTCCAAATCCAGAAATATGTCGCAGACATTGCTGAGTTGCGTGACAGAATGCCAGAACTTGCCACTAAGATTCAATCGCGTAACTGGGTAGATATTGGCACCTACATCCACGGGCCTTTGGGCGAACTGCGGCAGAAAGTGAGCTACCTGACTCGCGAACTCTTGCCTCAAGAGAAAAAAGCTGCCACTGAAGCCTCCAAAGACCTATTTGCTCGCTTGCAGGATATTGACATGGCAGCAGCGGACAACAATTATCAGAAGGCTGTCGAAAACTATCGCTTTGCATTAAACGACCTAGAGCGGATTTTGCAGCTAGCGCCTGGACAAAAGTAGGCTAGCTTAGGAAGAATGGCACTGACTTAAGGCGAAAGTTGCAGGTATTAGAGAAAACCCGGACTTGGGGGTTTCCCCCAAGCCCCCCGCGCAAGGTGATGAATAGTGAAGTCAGTGCGATTCCGCTTAGGAACATAGATGCTTTAACCTGCAATTCTTAGGTAGGGGCATGGCATTGCCATGTCCCTCAAGCCTAGAAATTTTGCAATTGTTTAATTTAGATGGCTTAAGGTAACTCAATGACTCGTGTTGCCATTATCGGATGCGGTATTATCGGGGCAGCGATCGCTTACGAACTCAGTCAGGTGAGTGGGTTACAGATTACTGTCCTCGACCGACAAGCCCCAGCCCAAGGCTCTACGGGTGCCGCACTCGGCGTTCTGATGGGTGCGATTAGTAAAAAAGTCAAGGGTAGGGCGTGGCAGTTGCGGCAAACGAGCATGCAGCGCTACGAGACGTTGATTCCCGAATTAGAAGAGATTACGGGACAGACAATTCCCTTTAACCGCCAAGGTATCCTCAAGCTCTGTTTTGCTGAGGATGAGTTAGCGTCTTGGGAACAACTGGTGCAAACTCGACAATCCCAAGGTTGGCACTTGGAAATTTGGGATCGCGATCGCATTGAGTCTCATTGCCCTCAGTTAAATCATAATCAGATTGTCGGTGCAATTTATTCTCCTCAAGACCGACAGCTTGACCCTTCTGCGCTGACCAAGGCACTAGTGGCAGCAAGCGATCGCAACGGCGTTACATTTAAGTTTGGTGTTACAGTCGAGGGCGTTACGACCACAAAAAATA
>DATNPC010000343.1:0-3148 GCA_036703375.1 Allocoleopsis sp. | reverse complement strand
TAATTCCACAATCCTCTGTTTTTCAAATTTACCTCTCTCATTGGCTGGCAATAAATTCTCATTAATTGGCAGTACACTCTGAACGAATACTGTTGTTTGCGGAATTTGCTTTTTCAGAGTCTCAAGAATTAAACTATAATTATCGACTATATAAGCTACTCTCTTTCCATAGTATAAGTCATTAATGCCGATGAGGAGAAAAAGCTTTTGCGGTTTAGACTGAATGATATCGTCTATTCGATTTAAAATACCATCGGTTGTATCGCCACCGATTCCATAATTTTTTATCCGTTGATTTGGAAAAAAACTGCCCATTCACAGTTAGCTGATAAGCTATCTCCCAAAAATACAATTTCTGCCTCAGACTCTGGCAATGTCTCGAAATTAGTTTCTTTGTATTGATAGTAATAATAGAGATAAGCTCTACGAATCTTTGTATTTAAAATTGGAATCTTGGTTAAAAGATACCAGATTCCCCCTCGTTTAGAAATGAAAGTAATAACCAGAGCAAAAAATAAGAGATTCAATACAACTGAAATAAAGAGAGTATATCTGACAATCTCGTCCATAAATTAATAATCACTGCGAATGAGACATTAGACTAGTCTAGTGCAAGAAGGCAGGAGGCAGAAGACGTCTCCGAAATAGTAATTTTTTGTAATAAAAGAATACAGGAGTGTTTTTTTGCTAAAAAAATATGAGTTCAATACTGGAATACATTGAAGCGAATCCTCAAGAAATTAAACGATTAATTGGGTTGGATTATCCTGAGTTAAGAGTGTTATTCTATAGCAACCGCCAGGGCGGTTAGGACGCTAGATGTAGAACATACTCCATAGCATCACGTAGATAATCAAACTGGTCAGTTGTTTGCGAATTCGACTTTTCAGCCAAGACAAGCATTGCTCAATCTCATTGAAGTCTGGTGAATAAGCTGCTCATGTACAGCAAATGACAACCAGCTGCCTGAATCAGTTGCTCCTGACAAAGGATCGATCGCAAACCCATCAACAGCGAGGATTCGCATTAAAACGAGCGATCTAATGGGCATGAATCATGCGCTTATAGCCATGCAACAGCTTGGATTTCTTTTGCTCTACAACTTTCTCTGGAACTGAAGGTGCGATCGATTGTTGAGTGGTAATGCTAACGGCTTGCCGATTTGGATTTGCAGTCGGTTGCAGAGCTGTCGTGTTCACTACATCGTGCGCTTTCCAAACTTGACCTCGGTACTTTCCTGTCATCTCCACTTCAGTCATAACAGTTGTGGGAGGAGCTAGCTCGTATTTCGCTCCGCGATACATCAGTTGAGCTTTCTTCTGTTCGTGAGATTCTTCTATGGATTCAGAAGGGAGAAAATGTCGTCGATCGCTCAGCAAGATCAGTAAAAGCAGCACCACCTGAATCGGCCAAGGCGCTAGAACGATAGTTAAAATACCGCAAAGCGCTGCCATTGATGCAGCAAGATACACGATCTCGTCGGCGGAATTTTCACAGATGTAGACACAGATCAGGAAAATAGCCAGTGAAATGATGAAATACCAAGACATAGCTAAGCCTGCCTTTCTAAACGTGGTAAATGTGTTGATTGTTTGGCTCCTGACTAATCACTTCATAACCGACTTGTAGGGAGTGATGGTATGAGTCGCCATGTCCAGCATACTCCTCTGTCTCGATCGTGGCGTCATGCGGAATATGCGATCGCATCATAAATATAGAAGTGGAAACAAGCTTTGAGCGCTTCGCTGGTTTTTTCCCTTGAAGCTTGTGTGCTATGACTGTACCAACAATGCTCCAACTCGTGGTGCATCCTGAAATCTTGCAAAAATACCTGGTGAGCTAATCAACAGCACGAATTAGTCAACAGGTATACGCAAATCTTCACAGAAGAGAGATGCACCTCAGTCCTTCGCAACAGCACATACCTCTTAACTTCTCTGGTCAAAACCTCCGAGGTTGCTCCTTCAGGGGTAGGAAAGACCTTGCTGGTGCAGATTTTAGCTACGCTGACATTCAAGGTACAGACTTTACCAACGCTAATCTTACAGGTGCAACCTTTAGCCATGCCCAAGCCGGATTGCCAAAGCACTGGAAAATTGGTTTGCTACTAGTCTCATTACTGCTAGCCGCACTATCAGGATTTGCTTCAGCCTATGCTGGTGCCACTACGGGAATTGCCTTACTGAGTCAAACTCCCAGTAGCGTCTTTTCGGGTGTGGTTATCGTCATAACACTAGTAATTTTCGTTATTGTTACCATCCGCAAAGGTTTAGTTGTTGCTTTAGGGGCTGTATCTGCGGTTGCACTTGTGGCAGGGGCTGTGGCAGGGGTTGCGACTGGAGTTGCGACGGCAAGAGCAGGGGATATGCCCGTGGTTGTGGGTTGGGCTGTGGCAGGAGCTACCGCTAGAGCCGTAGCAGGGGCGGCAGCTGTAGCGGTGATTGGAGCTGTGGTGGTAGCAGGCGCTATGGCTGTGGCTGCGATTGGAGCTGTGGCGGTAGCAGGCGCTATGGCTGTGGGCGCAACTGGAGTTTTGGCTGGGGTTTTAGCTTGGACGGGTTCTACCTCTGTCGATTGGGTTTTGGCAGCGACTGTGATAGGGGTGGTGGCAGTTGCTGGACTGTCCGCTTACCTTAGCTGGCGAGCCTTAGCTGGAGATCGGAAACATGCCTTCATGCGAACAATTGCTATTGCCTTTACTGCGACTGGTGGCACTAGTTTTCACGGCGCTGATTTAACTGATGCTGATTTCACTCGGGCAACGCTTAAAAGCACAAATTTTAGAGGAGCTAATTTAACTCGCACTTGCTGGTTCCAGACTAAAAAGCTCTCCTTTGCTGTTGTTGGGAGGACTTATCTTGAGAACTCACAAGTGCAGGAGTTGGTAGTTACAGGAGAAGGACAGGACAAAAACTTTGATGGTCTAAACTTACGGGGAATTAATTTGCGCGGTGCTAACTTAGCTGATGCAAGCTTTATCGGAGCTGATTTGAGTGAAGCCAATTTGCAGGATGCGAATTTATCGAGAGCGAAGCTGAAGCAGACACAACTCGACGGAACCGATTTAACAGGTGCTTGTCTCACGGGAGCCTGCATTGAAGATTGGGGCATTACCAGTGAGACTCAGTTAGATGGGGTGGAGTGTGAC
>DATNPC010000342.1:0-2998 GCA_036703375.1 Allocoleopsis sp. | reverse complement strand
CGACCGAATAGTATTTTTATATTGCGGTACCCGTTAGGGATGTGTGGAATGATGTCACGAAATATAGCAGAGGCTCGCTCGGTATTCTGCTACGTCCGGTCTATGCCTAGCACGCTCACTGCTTCGTTACAGGTGTCTACCTCGGCTCAGGCAAAACGATTATCCGAAGAACGATGACAATACAAAGTTCTGGCAATTACCATCAGAGCATGGCACAAAAGTATTGAGCTGATGCTGGAGCAATGAGCATGAATGAGCTAGAGCAACGAAAGCTTTTATCAGCACTATGTCATGGAGCAATCTTTTTTAGCTCGACAATTGTTTCGATCGGAGTTCCCATAGCAATCCTGATGACAAGCGACGATCCAGTAGTAAAAGATAATGCTAAAGAATCTCTTAATTTTCACATTAACCTTTATATTTATGCAGTAATTTTTATCCTGCTTGTCTTTGTCATTATTGGGATTCCATTGTTAGTTTTGTTAGGGATTGCCAGTTTTATCATGCCAATTATTGCCCTTGTCCAAGTTTTGGGCAATCCCGATCGCCCCTACCGTTACCCCTTTGTCTTTCGCTTGGTGTAGCAGGCTTAACCTTGTAGAGACGACGCATGGGTCGCCCCTACAGTCAGTATAAAGTTGAAGATTTTCACCCGTTCAACGGTTTGTAGGGTGACACTTACTCGGTTACCAGTATGTATCTCAGCTCAATACCTACAACTGATCGGGAAGTTGTGACACTGTAACCAAAGCTTCACCATTTTCAACTTGATTCTCAACCGTCTTTAATTTAGCTTCCAATTCACGCAGTAGCTTTTCTGTCTTATCAATCATGCTTTGCCGCTCTTTCCAAGGTATGTCATCAATTTTCCCTGGCGTTCCGCTGCCTATCTTTTTCGCATCTTTGCCTGTTGGAACTTTTGGAAGACTCTCCCAATTTCTTTTTCCTTTAACATCTATTTTGTCAACCAACTTAAATTGATTGTTAGTCATTTTGTGGATATTTACCGTTAGCTTTTCGACTTTATTCTCTTCAATAAGTTTCAGCACTTCTTTAATCTCGATTTTACTCAAAACACTACTGGGGTCTATACCCTCTAACACATCTGCTTCTATAGTTCCATGCAAGTGTTTGACGTAAGTAGGAGATAGCTGTTGCCATAACAGGCTAATTGCTGGTGACTCTCCCCAACTATAGCCAAAATTCAAGCCATTGAAGATATATCCTCCCACCGTGGTTTCTAGGGCGATGCCACCTGTCGCCTTCGCTGCTTTTTCAGACTTCCTGACGTTGAGTTTTGACCACAACCGCCCATGCTTTGTAAACTCTTGAGCGGATTGCTTACGTAGAAGCTCAAAGTTATCCTGCCCTTGGTTTTCCAAGTACCAATCGTAGGGAACTTCTAGACCATTCATGCTTTCGATACAATCTATAATCTGGTAAACAATGTTTGGACCAGAAGAAGAGCTACTCATCGAACTGGGAGAAGAGCTACTAGCCGAACTGGTATCGTCATCGGGCTGCTTTTTCTCTAGTTTAGGTTCGCTTGGTTCCAACTCTTCAACAAATCTTTTACACAGAGTTTGTAACTTCTCTGAATTTTTTAGTTTTTGAATTCGTTCCATCAAAGCTTCCCCATCCTTTCTCCAAGCGGCTTCCCGTTTTTCTCTCTTCTTAAGCTCACCGGCTTCTTCCTGTAATCCCTGGTCTGTTAGTTGTAAAGTTGGCACAGGGAATCGTTGCACGACCTGACGCGCTACTCTATCTGCTTCCTGCTCATACTTGTCTCCTGGTTCACCTAGGGTTAGCTTCATCTGCACGGGTGGAGGAGAAGTATCACGCGGTTGTATAGAGATTTTGTCTAATAAGTTAGAGCTAAGACCTGTAGTTTGTGGTTGGGGTTCTTGCAGAGATTGTTCTGGCTGTAATGGAGCTGCGAAGGGGCGAGATTGCAATGGATTCTGTGCAGGAATCAAAGCGGACTGAGAAGACGATTTTTTCGGAAACTCCCGCTGGAAACCCATAAGCAACCTCTACTTTATTTCAGCTCAGTTAATCTCTAAATTCTTTCACTAATAGAGAAGGATAAGCCGGTGGGCGTAAATAAACCCTACACCGAGAAGTCGGGTTTCACAGAAGTTACCCGACTTCTCGACCCCTGCGAGTTTTAGGTTTAATTGTGCCTCTCTGCTTAATCATAAGAGCAGTGAGAGAGGAAGAGGCTGCCTCAAGCTGCTTCTTCTCCCATAAGCTGATGTGCATTGCAATTGCATACCATCAGATCGCTCCAGGTAGAGTTCCTAAATCAGTTGCATATCCCAATAGGATGCTTCAACTTTGTGACCATCTAGATCGCGGACAAAACAACCATAGTAGGGTTCACCATAGTCCGGTCTAGGGCCGGGGGCACCTTCGTCCACACCTCCAGCCGCTAACGCTGCCTCATGGAACGCATGAACTGATTCTTTGGTCGGAGCAATAAAGCCAATATGAGTGCCGTTCCCAACCGTTGCAGGTTGACCATCAATTGGCGTTTGTACCCAAAATTCTGGATACTGCTTCCCATAGGCAATGGCACCGGGATGTTCCATAATCCTCTTGCAGCCTAGCGTTGGCAGTACTTGGTCGTAGAACGCGATCGCTCGTTCAAAATCATTCGTACCGATCGAGACGTGCGAGAGAATGCTTGGACTATTCTCCATACCTACAATCCTCGATTCACTTCGTTGATGTTTTAGCCGAAAGCTTAGCCATTAAACGGCATCATATCAGTATAAATGTACTATATTTACTAAATTTTTGTGACAACGCTCCAGGACAAGCGATCGCTTGTCCTGAAAAAAATTATCCGCTGTACTGCCAACCCATGAAACGGGATGACCCCCTGTAGTTCTCTTTTCTGAGGCAAACAGTGAAACGAAACAGGGGGTCTTGTGTATCGCTATTTTTTCTGAAAATGATGATATTGAGTAGGAGTGTAGCGTTTTACCAACACACT
>DATNPC010000341.1:0-12862 GCA_036703375.1 Allocoleopsis sp. | reverse complement strand
TTTTTCAACAACTCAGTATGTTCTTGCAAGTTTTTGCGCCCTCCCTCATAGGGTTCTAGATACCTGTCCGCACCTGTTAAAAGATATCCACGCTGTCCTGTTTCAGCATCGACTAAATCTTTTTCCACAACCCTGAGCAGTTCCTTAACTTCAAAACCTTGAGCTGCCAATTTCCGAGTTTCTGTTAAGTTAGCCTTAGCAATTTCAGTCACTGTTGTAGAAATTCCTGCTACTGAAAGCACAATCGCAAAACCGATAGGTACGATTTGACCCACTGACAGGCGGCGTTGCTTTTTCTCTTTTACTGGAACCATGTGTTGTTGGCTCAGTTGGATTACTTGCGTCATTTTCTTTCTCCAAAGTTACTCAAACATTACTCTTGAAGTCTGAAGTTTGAAGGATGAAATAAACTCTCTTAGAATGAAGGATAAAAATTTCCTACTTCATTCAAGAGTCGGAAGGATTTTTACGCTCCCATCCAATTAATCACGACTGAAGGGTAGAGTTTTAACCCGCACAGTGTTTCATGTTTCATCCTTCGTACTTCACCCTTGATAGTTTCTTGGGTCAAGCTTGTTCATTCACGACTAAGTTTCCGCGTGTAAAAATCTTGGATAAGTCCAGGACTCTCAGCATTTTTTCCTCAAATAAAGCGGTTCCCTGAACGTACTGCTCGCCCAACTCGGGCAGAACTGCGGGTAACGGTGTTAGGTCAGCCGAGTTGAGATGAACCATTTCCAAAACTCGATCGACGGGCAATCCGGCAACAATATCGTCAACTTGAACCACCACAGCCGGAGAACCAAGACTAACTGGGGTGATGGGGAGATTAAAAACATTCCGAATATCGACTAAGGTGACAATTTCTCCACGCAAATTCATGTTGCCAACAATATGGTTCGGGCAGCAGGGGATAGGTGTTAAATTACCAACATTGGTGAACTCTCGCACTAGTTCTAAAGACAGTCCGAAGTATTCGTTGCCAAAGCCAATTACCGCTAAGGTCATCAGCTCATTTGCCACCTTTAAGCTTTCAATTGACTGCCTGATATTATCCGCACGCTGCCGGAAAACTGACCTTTCCTCAGGGGTAGCACTGGGACAATACAGGTCGTAGAAGCTGGAGGTGATTGTAGATGTTTGGAGTTCCTCAACTGACTGAAATACTTCCTGTTTTAGCTGCTCTTCGACATTACTGATTGGAGATGCTGATGCTACATCTAGCTGAGATTGTGCGTCCCAAATTAAAGTAAGTACTACATCGGGTTGGCGAATTAATGTATTAAGATTGAGCAGTATAATCTCACCTGAATCTATCTTAGCGATTCCGGAAATCAACGCCTCAGTATTATCACGGGCAATTCCATCAAATGGTTCGCTCTCAATTGATTCATCATTGAGGATTAGTACTTCATCGACCTGGTGAACCACCAGTCCAATTTGTAATTCCTCCCACTGCATAACAATAACGCGATCGCTAAGGCTGCAATGTTTTACCGAATTCTCTTGAAGGAGATCGAGATGAATAATCGGAACGATTTGTTCCCGCAAATTAAGCAGCCCAATAATATCGGCATCGGCTTCGGTAACAGGGGTAAATTCCGGAAGCGGTAAAATTTCCTGAACCATCGTTGCTTCAATAGCGTATTGCAAATTGTGCAAGCGAAATGTTAAGTAGTCTTTATTTTCCATAGGAGTATTTTTGCAGGCTCAGGCATTGAGTACTGTTGAAGTTCGAGTTGGAACTACCAGTGTTTTCTCGACACATTTATTCACAACGCCAAGTAACTGATTGGGTTCAACTGGCTTGATTAAATAATGAGTGGCACCAGCAATTTGACCTCTGAGTTTGTCAGAAAATCTATCTCGTGCCGTGAGCATAATAATGGGCAGATTCTTGAATTTTGGAAGACTACGTACTGTCCGGCAGAATTCCAAGCCATCAATCTCTGGCATGGTGACATCCAACAATAGCAATGCGATCGGAGTGGTATCGAGCACTTTCAGGGCATCCACCGCATTACTGGCTAACAACACTTGATAGCGATCGGCTAAAGTCCGCTTGATTGTGGTTTGCACGATAAGAGAGTCATCAACACTCAGAACAATCGGAAGTTGCTGTTGGGTTGCAGAAGGTATTGAGGTTGCAGGTGCATCTCCCTGGAAGGTGACCCAGCCCGATACTGCCCATGCCATATAAGACCGCGCCAGTTCCAGAGGGTCTTGGTTTAATTGCTCGGCAATATCAATTAGCGATCGCACCCCATCCACCCACTGCTGGAGATGCTGCTGCGCCTTAGTGTCTGTAACGGCTTGCAAACCGCGTGGTGAAAGCTGGGGAATAGCGTTCATTGAGGGGATAACAGGAGCAAGTGCAGCCCATTCCTGTTGGCGCGTCGTGACATCTTGCATGACTCTAGACCAGTCTAGACCGTGACCGTCTTCGCCATAACTCAGATCAAACTGCACGGTGGGATCTAACTGTAACTGTCCGGGATAAGGCAATGTTTGCTCGATTACTTGCACAACTTGAGCATGGACAGTGGCTTCAATCTCTTCCCATCTGAACACTCGTATCCGAACAATTTGTTCTAAAAGTTCTCGAAAGGATGATGAATTTTTTAATTTTTGCCCTGCATACTTAATAGCCGTATCAACCATTTTATGATGGCACCTACTCCCAATCATTTTGGCAAATTCCTGATTATTGCCAGGAATTCTTGAACCCCCATAAATAATCTGTCCATTTTTCAAGACTAGAACGCAAGACCTTGGCTTTCGAGGAAACTTTACACTTGTATCTATATAAATAGTGTCACTCACGCGCTGACCTTGTAAATCCCCAAGCAAATTAAGTAATTGTCCAGCTTGATATTGTGATAGTTCTGGCATTCTTGTAAGTTCCTCAATGGCTAGGTTAAAAATTTCTTTTTCAACCCGTATTAATTTAGTCAGCAGCAAGCGGACATCAGTTGCTGATGAGTAGTGGATAAAGCCTATGGTTAATCTACCTATATAGCTACTACTTATGTATTGATGGAATTGCAAACCGCTATATAGATCTGTTGCCCTAATAAAGGTATGAACGTTTCTCTAAAGCTTAGATAGCTATGGAAAGATATCAAGTGTTTTGTTAGCAAGTCAAAATCTTGTCCTAAATCTCCTTTCACTCACTATCTATGAGACTTAGAGAATAGCTCGGCAGAGTTGACAATGAAATTGGAATTGAAGAATAGATAGCCCTAGAACACCGATTCAAGAAAAATTGAGAGTCTGATTTTACGTTAGTCGCTGAGCAATAGAATGACCAATGTTCGTTATGCCATGGATTACTGAATCGGTCTTCTAGCGTCTCTGAACCTTAGAACCGTTCTATTAAGATGAATGGAGTCACCCTACCTCTACTGTCATCCTAAAGAACCTTTCATTCAAAATTTACTCCACCTATTTGATGTTATTTCACTCTGATTAAATCGACAACGGATTAAAGTTAATTTAACTATTGTTTATACTTCCTATTGTAGAAAATCCATTTTTAAGGTATTGTTTTTATAGAGAATAAACAAAAGCTATTAATAGAGTAATGTAATACAGTGACTTACGATTGGCATACATATAAACACGCAATACTGGAGGATAATACAGGTCTTTTAAATGATGGCTAATTAGAGATTCCAAGTAATAAAAATTGATAGAATTTCCTAACACTAAATGCTTTAGACTCACTATTGCAGAGCGACCGCTGGGGTTGAATCCCCACAACGCAAAAAATGTCACTGATAACCGATCGCTGAACACTGTTTGAATCAGTTGTCCCGGTTCAACTGCATAATCCTTAAACTTATCCGATCGCAAAACTTGCCAGTCCATAAAGCCTTTCAAGTCGATGGGGCGCAGAACTTCCACCCCGTCGCATGTGGCGCAACTCTCGCTGCTTGATAAAACCATACCGCTCCAATAAGTTCGCAGCAGCATGGTTAGTACTGGGAACCAACACGCGGTAAACACGATCGCACGGTTCTTGCAATGCGATTGCTAGCAATGCCTCGGCAGTCTCTGGTGTACTGGCAGCCCAAGGACCAAGAATAGCAGGTTGAACGAACAAGTACCCAGTAATTTGACCCACCTCATCGTAGGTCACAAACGCGCGATCGGGAAGTTCGCACAAATAAGCCGCCAACACGGAGCGGCGATTAGCGCCGAAAATGGGTGTATCGAATGCCACTAATGCACTCAAGTCCTCTTGGAACAAGCTTCTCACCCTCGAAGGAGAAGGAGGCGAAGGCGTTATGCGATCGCGTTGGAACACCAACCGCTTAGAGTCCTCAACGAAACCAAAAAGAGCGTAAAGTTTAGCACCTGCCTCAGTTGCATTGAGCTGTGTCACGTTCGTACCGCGAGCATCAAGCCAGTCCAATAACGTCTCTATCAAGGCTCGTCCGATACCCCGTCGCTGTACCGTCGGGTGAACAGCCATCAAACCGATGTAGGCGAACTCGCTGTAGTCCATCGCTCCAACCATCCCCACTACTGTGCGATCGAGTTCGGCAACGAACCACCCTTCCGGTTGGATTGCTGTGTAGCGCTGTAGCTGTTTTTTGTAGCTGTTAGCCGTAGCAAAGGCAGCGATCAGAATGCGATCGAGCGTGTCAAGATCGGTTTCGCGGAAATGACGAATGGTTAGTTTCATACTCAACAGCTGGTAACTGAAGAAGAAATGTTAAGTTAGGCAATAAGCTGGGAAATCCCTAAGCAGCTGACATACTAAGTTCATATGATTTTCATATAGAGGCTGTAGGTTGCAAAGGCAGCGATCAAATGGGAGAACTGCGCTAACCTTTCAAAATTAAGATGAAGCGCAAAGTCGGCTAAGTTATCTCCCGTCATAAACCTTGATCGCTGATAACTGACGATCGATGTGAACGTCTATTGTTTGCGTTCGGCAAACTGTAGTGAAAGCGCTCACACTAGCGATCGCTTCAGGAAAACCCATTAACAGTGTGAGAATTTGAGGTAACTCATGTCAATCAAAACGTTTTCTCACAAGGCGCTTCTTCTGCTCGTCATGCCATTATTGACGAAAACGACTAAATATAGATTTTTATCGCTGATTCAGCCCCTAGATTCTAACACCCTCATACGGGATTCAGCTGTCACCCCATCATCTAGTTCTGTGACTCAATGTAATGATGCTGCTACTCCGGAAACTTGGCTGAATCGCCTCACCCATCGTTGGAGTATTCACCAAAAAATCGCTTACGGGTATGTTCTATCCCTTGGCATTGCCGTTTTGGGAACAGGAACAGGGTTAATAGTAGGAAATTATTTTGAAAGTAGGGCTGTAGAAAAATTTACTGTTGCTCAGGAACGACACGAGCTGATGGGTTCTTTAGAACAATCGGTTCTACAAATTAAGCTGCATCAGCAACGAACCGTATCGGCATTTAGAAATCAGGACAATCCTAAAGAGGAAATAGCCAGTTTGATAGAGAGCCTAAATGATGCCAAGAATAATCTATCTAAGCTGAAGGCAAACATCATCGACTATCAGGATTTACCGCTCAACTATGCGACTAATTTAAAATCACTGTTGAACACTTATGATGCCCAAATGAGTGCCTACACTCATTCCGTACAGTCACTCGCTCAGCAAGTTGATAGAACGACTCCCGCCTCATCACAGATTCAGACTGAACAGAAAATCTTAGACATCCTGATTAATGGTAAACCAGCGACTAAACTGGAACAGCTCTCAGAAAATCTAGAGATATTGTATGGCTCTTCTGCCGAGCAAATGAGACAGGCGAAGGTTACGTTTAAAGCTGCCAAAGCTCTAGGATTGACAATCATTGTCTCTAGCATGGCATTATCGATCGCGATCGCAGCAGCTTTAGCCTTATATACTAGCCGTGCGATCGCGCATCCTCTTCAAGCTGTTACAGATATCGCCAAGCGAGTCACCGAAGAAGGCGATTATCACTTAAAAGCTCCCGTCATCAGTGAAGACGAAGTCGGAGTTTTAGCCAACTCTCTCAATCAACTCATCGAACGAGTAGCAAAACAAATTCGAGAATTACAGCAAGCGCAAGGACAACTCATTCAAAGTGAGAAAATGTCCAGTTTAGGTCAGATGGTGGCGGGAGTTGCTCACGAAATCAACAATCCAGTTAACTTTATCTACGGCAATCTCGAACACGCTAATACCTATGCCGAACACTTACTAGAACTCATCGAACTCTACCAACAGTACTATTCTGAACCTATACCTGAAATTCAAAATAAGATAGAGGAATTTGAGCTTGAATTCATCCGTGAAGATTTACCTCAATTGCTCTGTTCCATGCACATGGGGGCAGAACGAATTCGTCAGATTGTCCTAACCTTACGAAACTTCAGTCATTTAGACGAAGCAGAAAAGAAGCCGGTAGATATCCATGAAGGAATTGAGAATACCCTATTAATTTTACTGCATCGGTTCAACGAAAAAATTGAAATTATTAAGCACTATGGAAACTTACCTCTAATTGAGTGTTATCCAGCTCAGCTCAATCAAGCCTTTATGAATATCATCAGTAATGCTATTGATGCCTTGGAAATGCATCCGGCTTTATCTAATCCTCAGATTGTCATTCAAAGTAATCTGACTGGCGAACAAATAGAAGTAAGAATCAAGGATAATGGTTTGGGTATCAAGCCAGAAATTAAAGACAAAATATTCGATCCGTTTTTTACGACTAAACCAGTTGGCAAAGGAACAGGGATGGGATTAGCCATCTCTTATCAAATTATTGAAAAGCATCAAGGGACAATAGAAGTTTTTTCGGTATTCAACCAGGGCACTGAGTTTGTCGTGACTTTACCTATAAAATTTAAGTCTAAGTCATGTTCTATTCCAATTAGTCTCTAGTTTAGAAATTAGAATTTTATTTTTTTTGTATTGCAGGATACTCAAATTCAGTAATGAATTATACAGACTTTAAGGACATTGCCTATCCTAGAGTGCGAGACCGCTCGAAGAGGCGGGTCAAAAATCAGCAAGTCTATTGTTTTATAGTCAAACATAGAATTTTAATAATACATTTTTAGGGTTTAATCTGTAAGACAACGTATGACAAATAATGCTTTCCGACCAACAGTAGACAGAACTATTGAATAATCGCTTGCTCAAGAAATTCAGATAGTTTGAGAGACTGCAAATCCTTGTCTGATTGACTATATAATTGCAAAAGGAAGTCTCTTATCCTGTGCAGGATTAGCTTATGTGTTAAAGAACACACTACCCTACAGAGGAACGAGAATTCGTCGTACTGCTTCGTAGAAGCAAGCTACATAGTTCCTGGTTAACCGCTAATGAACGAGTGAACAGCTAACCTTGAACGAAGCGGCTAGCGACCTTCCTCCCCAGCCTATGTAGAGATGGAAATCTAGCCGTCTCCGGTTGAGAGCGATCGCTGTTCGGATGGTTTGAAGCAGGTCAGTTCTAGGAGTTGCTTTAGCGATCGACGCTAAAAGACGATTAGGACACCTCAAGCACAAAAATGGGCTGAAAAAGCCAGGTACTCGCTGTCTGGTTAGTCAAATCAGTTACTAAGAAAAGGTTAAGATTGATGGTCTCAGCTACAAATTCACGACCGCTCGACACCTCTCGTCAACTGCTCTGTTGTTACACGAATGCCACGAGCAAACTGCAAGTTATTCGGATTGCGAATATTCCTAACTGGCGCTTTGAGCAGGTGGTTTTTCCCAAACAACGCTTACTATTTGAGGCTCCACTCAACGCTGAGGTAGAAATTCAAACCAGTTATCTCGGCGAAGCCGTATTAGTCAAAAAAATTCCTAGCGCGAGTCTAGAAGTGCAGCATGCCGAACTCGATGCTTTGAGTTAGCGACAGCCGACTAGAAAAACTGTAACTAGACTGCGAGTTCGCAAATCCAGCAGGAGTATCTTTCTCGTGGCAGGGCGAAGCATTCGGACATGAAGTCTATGGCTTGGGCGATAAATTCTCCCCCGAATGCTTTGCCCCTACACCTATTTTTGCTGGGAGCATCTCTTGCGTTGTAAATTGCCCACAGACTAGAAGTCTGGGGCTATACAAACTAAACCCGCCTGCGCGGGTTTTAAGAGAGTCCGCGTAGGCGGACTTCGTTTGTGTAGCTGCGATTTCTAATCGCCAGATATTTTTGCAAAAATGGGATGCACCCTTTTTGCTGACTGAACTAGTGCACTAGGCAATAGTCACGTCAGGAGACAAGTAGACATCCTGAATGGCGTGAAACAGCTTGATGCCTTCTTCCAACGGACGTTGGAAGGTTTTGCGACCGGAGATTAAGCCAGAACCACCAGCACGCTTGTTAATCACAGCGGTGCGTACAGCCTCCGCAAAGTCGCTTTTACCCGATGCCCCACCAGAGTTAATTAAGCCAGCACGACCGCAGTAGCAGTTGAGGACTTGATAGCGAGTGAGGTCGATGGGATGGTCGGTGGTGAGTTCGGAGTAAACTCGCTCGTTGGTTTTGCCGTAGGATTTGCCCGATGCTTTGGCGACGGCACCGTAGCCGTTGTTATTTTCGGGTAGCTTTTGTTTAATGATGTCGGCTTCAATGGTGACGCCCAAGTGGTTCGCCTGACCCGTCAGGTCAGCTGCAACATGATAGTCTTTATCTTGCTTGAATGCATTGTTACGGAGATAGCACCAGAGAATGGTTGCCATACCGAGTTCGTGGGCACGAGCAAAAGCGCGGCTGACTTCCTGAATTTGGCGGGTGGACTGCTCGGAACCAAAGTAAATGGTCGCGCCTACCGCCACAGCCCCTAAATTCCAAGCTTGCTCGACACTGGCAAATAGAACCTGGTCAAATGCATTGGGGTATGTCAGCAGTTCATTGTGGTTGATTTTCAGAATGAATGGAATGCGGTGAGCATACTTGCGAGAAACCATACCCAAAACGCCTAGGGTTGTGGCAACTGCATTACAACCCCCTTCGATCGCTAGTTTAATGATGTTTTCGGGGTCGAAGTAGGCAGGATTGGGGGCAAAGGAGGCACCTGCTGAGTGTTCTATTCCTTGGTCTACGGGCAGAATCGAGAGATAACCTGTGTTGGCTAGTCGTCCAGTTGAGTAAAGCTGTTGAAGACTGCGGAGGACTTGAGGGTTGCGATCGCTTTGTGCAAAGATGCGATCGACCGAATCAGAACCCGGTAGATGCAATAACTCTTTAGAAACTTTGGCTTGATAGGTGAGCAGGTTTTCGGCTTCGGCACCGAGCCAAGATTCAATCGATTGGGGGACAGATAATGTAGCAGTCATAATACTCAAGAGTGAGGTTTTGATCGAACGGTAGCTCTTCTTCAATTGTGACGCCCCCATCCTTAAGTACAGTTTCGCTCTCCAGAGATTTTGCAAAGTGTATTACGCGCTTCACAAACCGTAATTATCTGCTGATTGACACTCCCCGTGCTAAAGCAGCGGGGTTTTCAGGGTTGCCCCTTATAATTCCGGCGCAGTCGGAAACGGTATCGCACCCTGACCTAAAAATACTCATACCCTGACCCAAAAGAAATTTGAGAAGCTGACTAGGGGTTTGTTTGTATTGTGTGCCTCGGTTCATGCGACCATCAAAATCAGACGGAGGGGATCGAACCGCACATACCAGGGAAGTGGATGATTTTTGATCGCTTGCCACTTTTCTTTAAAAACTTCCGCCTGTACATGGTAGTCCTGTGAATCTTGAGATTCAGCATTCAACTTGAGGAAAAGCGTCATTCGGTGCGGTGTTTCACTGGTTGAGGCTAACCAGCACGGAAATGTATTACTCAGACTGGAATCAGGCTGGGGCATGATACCGATCTGATGCGCGCGAATTCCCACATCCACCAATTCATCGGGAATCGCTTCCACGACTTGCAAAGTAACGCCCCAATCGATCGCTTCTACTAAATTAGCCCCAACGCCAACCGCACGAGAAAAGTTTTTGCATCCCGTCAATTGAGCGACACGGAGGGTACGCGGCTGCTCAAAAATACGATGTTTGGAATCAAATGCGATCGCTTTTCCACCGGACATCACCATCAATTTTTCACACACCCGATACGCTTCTTCCAGATTGTGCGTCACAAATAACGTGACACCGGGATAGGTAGATAAAGTTTCGACCAGTTGACGTTCCATTTGGCTGCGAAGATAAGTATCCAGTGCTGAAAATGGCTCATCCAGTAATAAGACTTCTGGTTCGGTTGCCAATGCCCTTGCCAAGGCTACCCGCTGCTGTTGCCCTCCCGAAAGTTGATGCGGATAGCGATCGCTTAATCCCTGCAATTGCACCAGCGCCAGCTGTCGATTTACCCGTTGTACTCGCATGGCTTTGGGTAATTGTTGCAAGCCAAATGCAATATTCTGGGCAACAGTCATGTGAGGAAACAGAGCATAGTTTTGAAACACTAAACTGACTTTTCGCCGATGACTGGGGACATTGATACGCTTTTCTGAATCAAACAGCGTTTGACCATTCAAAACAATTCGCCCTTTGGTAGGCGTTTCGACTCCGGCTATACAACGAAGCGTCATGCTTTTTCCAGAACCCGATCCGCCCAGTAATCCTAGTGTTTCTTGTTGAGCCGTAAAAGCCGTATTGAGGGCAAAGTTGGCCAGCTGTTTCTCAATATCAACGAGCAATCCGCGATCGAGGTAAGATAGCTGAGGTTTGGCAACTGGCACAATCTGGGGGGGTTCAGTTCTTCTCCCTCTGCCATTCACAGGTTCATTGGCTTCAACCACCCCAAAGAAGTTACTCTGAATCTTGCGCTCATATCGCTTTTGCCACAGGTTGACGGCAATGATGCCCGATAATGAAATCGTCATAATAACGATTACCCACAGCCAAGCCTCATTCATCGCTCCCGCTTCCACGGCAAAGTAAATAGCCATGGGAATGGTTTGCGTTTGCCCAGGAATATTCCCCGCTAACATCAGAGTTGCCCCGAATTCTCCTAACGCTCGCGCAAATGCCAGCGTGGTTCCAGCCAGAATACCGGGGACGGAAAGCGGGAGTAGCACGCGCCAGAAAATCCGCACCTTTGATGCGCCGAGCGTTTGGGCGACTTGCAGCAGACTGCGATCGACTTGCTCAAATGCTCCTAATGCGGTTTTATACATCAAGGGAAAAGCCACAACCGTTGCTGTAATTACTGCCGCATACCAAGTAAAAACGACGGTGAAATCGAACTGAGCCGTTAATTGACCCAGTGGGCCATTTTTGCCAAACAATAGTAGCAACAAAAAGCCTACTACCGTCGGCGGCAGAATCAATGGTGAAACAAAAATACCCTCAATCACTGACTTCCATCGCCCCCGATAGCCTAACATCCAGTAGGCAGCGGCAATCCCTGTAAAGAAGGTAGCAATAGTGGCAATCCCTGCGGTTTTAATCGAAATCCATAACGGGGAGAGATCGGCAGTCATGACAACGAGGTAGAGCAATAAACGGGTGAGGAGAGTAATGAAGCCGCTAGTGCAAGAAGGCAGAAGACAGAGGGCAGAGGGCAGAAGGTAAGAAAGTTTGTAAAGTCAGCTTTTTAACCGTTTTCTACTAGATATTTATATCTGCAATGCTGTCTAGGTTGATGCCACCGAAACGAACGTTGCTATTCCTTTGAATTGAAGATGATTCAATAGAGTCGGCTTCTATTGAGCAATGCCAAAGCCGTATTTCCTAAAGATGTTTTTAGCTTGCTGACTGGTGAGAAACTGGGCGTAGGTACGAGTCGCTTGCTGATTTCGACTGGCGGCAATAACTGCCATTGGGTAAACGATCGGAGAGTGTAGATTATTGGGAGCTGTTGCCACTTGTCTCACTTTGTCTGAAATATTGGCATCGGTTGCATAGACAATTCCCACATCAGCGTTACCACTCTCTACCGTGCTTAAGACATTCCGAACCGAGTTGCCGTACACAAATTTGGGTTGAAGTTGAGCCAAAATTTTCAGGTTTCTAAATACTTCTTGGGCGTACTGCCCAGCCGGTACACTGCGCGGTTCTCCGACCGAAATTCGTTTGACGGTGGAGTTCGTTAATTGCTGGAAGTTGGTTAGTCTGAGTGTGGAGTTACGCGGCACCACCAGAACCAAGCTATTGGTTAGTAGGTTGCGACGAGTATTGGTCACAATCAGGTTTTTCTTCTGCAAGGCATCCATTTGTTTGGATGCAGCAGAAATGAATAGGTCAACTGGTGCCCCCTGCTCAATTTGCTGCTGTAGTGGACCAGAGGCAGCAAAATTGTAGTTGACTTTAATCCCTGAATGGGTTCTTTCAAAAATCGGATTGAGTTCTTTAAGGGCATCTTGCAAACTAGCTGCGGCTGCAACCAGAAGCGTGTCGGATTGGGCCTTGACTAGAGCGGGCGCGACTACCTTGAAGCCGATCGCTAGCAGTAGTGTTGCCAAAAATCCGCTAGACAAAACGAGAATGCGTCTTCGTTTCATAAAACGTGAGTTGGGAAAATAGAGTTGGTAGGGTTAACTCAAAGCGATCGCGCCAGGAGTCGAGTTAGTTTCGATTGTCACTCGTACATCGGCTGACAAACTGGGGTTAAAAAAAGGCAAAGAAGTCTTCGCGGTGATTAACTCCAGTCGTGTAATGATTGCGGCAGGGTAAAAGCCAAAGGTTTAAAATTCCGTTTGGCAGTAAGCTTCAAGTAGTCGGATACAGTTAGCGATCGCACCCAAGTGAGCTATCTCATAGCCGTGAGTGTTTTGCGTCGGAAAACTTAAGCAAGCAGCACGAGCAACATGACCGAACTTCATGGCAATTGACGCATCGCTGCCAAAACTACTTAGGGTGGCTAACTGTAGGGGAATCTCGATCT
>DATNPC010000340.1:0-5374 GCA_036703375.1 Allocoleopsis sp. | reverse complement strand
CGATTCTGGGATCTTCTAGGTTTCCAAAATACTTGAGGATACTTGCTTCCAGACTGAAGCTCATGGTGGCAGGATGGTAGTCAAACGGGTAGCCTAGCATTTTACCATAAGTCCAAGTCAGATTTAGATGCGTTTACCCTGAAGCATTGCACTGTAGGCAAGCGTTCGCTCCAAAGCATTTTTATAAGCCTGAGCTTTGATTGCAGACAGGTTGTACTCCAAGAACAATACTCCTACCCGTGACGGTAAGATATCTCTAGGCAAAGCACCCAAAACGACTGGATAAATGGCTCGAATGCTTTGTTCATCTTTCGAGAAAACCACTTGACCCGACTTAGTTTGCTGAACGTTCTTAATGACGGGTAATTGCTGTGCCGCTGATGTATTGCTGACTGAGCGTTTGTTGAGTTCAAACCGTGTTGAAAAGATGACGCGATGATTTTCATCACAAAGAAAGGCTAATTGAAGATTAGGCGCTGTGGCAATCTGACTGATAACTAATTCAGCCCCCTTCCCATCTGCGGAGCGATACTGGTACTCCAGTAAACCAGACATCTGGCTCGCTAAAAATGTAGCTTGCTCTCTGATATCCTGTTCTGCTTGAATATGGGATTGATAAACCTCTCTCTGGAATGAAACTAATCCCAATTCACCGCCAAATAACAGCAATATTGCTGGAATAGAAATCTTAAGAGGAAAGGGAAAGCGATTCATTGGAAATTGGATGATTTCAATTAACGGAGAGTAAGGATTAGGGGAGAAGCGAGTTACCCTTACTCTAGCCCCCTGACTTTTTGTAAAACTATCTAGTTGGATAAAATTGATTTGAAATAAATTTAATTTTTCTTTCTAAAAGGAATAAAAAAGGTTATTTCGGGTTGATAGTTTTCACCAGTCCGTCATCTAGTAAGCGAGTAGGGTTTAGTTTTTGCTGAAGTAACTTATTTTTTAGCATAAATTCAGATAGGCGTTTGGCTCCGTTGAGCAATGAAGTATCGGTTTTGCCTAAAACTTTTTGGTTTTCTTGAAGACTGAGGAAACGCACCCCCTCAAGAGATTGTTGAAATTGCTCAGTGGTTACGCCTTGCCGCTTTGCCATCTGACGAGCGGTAGCTTCAGGATTTTTCTGCATATAATCAAGAGCGCGAAACCAAGCCTGCCCTAGTACTTGCAACTGAGTGGCGTAGCTTGTCAGCAAGTCTTCTCGTCCAATCAGCGTATCGACAATCGCACCCGGAATCTGGGACGTATCAAAGAGTGATTTTGCTCCAGCCGCTAGTAACTTGGAGCGAACGGGACCGTAAGTCACTACGGCATCAATGCGACCTTGCTTAAAGGCTTCTTCTTGCTGGGGTATCTCTAGGGGGACAGTCTTGACGTCGTTGAGAGATAGACCAGCTTGCTCTAAACCACGACTGAGGAGGAAGACGCCCAAGGTTGAAGATTCTAGACCAACTTTTTGCCCTTTGAGACTTTGGAGATTTTGAATTTCTGGTTTGGTGAGAATCGCATCTGCACCATCGGAGACATCCACAACTAGCAGAACGCGAGTATCTGGATTTGTCTCGGCGATTTCCAAAACTGTATTGAGAGAGGCGGAGGTTAATTCGACATCACCGTTCCGGAAAGCCCTCACTCGCTCCAGATTGGAGGCATATTCTACGATTTGAATTGGCGTGTCACCATAGTAGCCGAGGTCGCGAGCTAGATGCAGAGGTTCATACCCAGTCCACAGATTAGTGGCGATGCGTAAGGGCTTGAGGGATTGATGATTACAACTGACGAGAATGAAGGTTAAGAGTGCGACAACTATAAATCCTAAGGGTAATGTGAAACGTCTCATGGTTCGTCTTCTCAGCACAGCTGCCTATTAGTCCTCCGACACTGATTTGTAAGACTAGTGCAGCGCGGCAGAAATAACCCACCCTTGAAAAAAGGTTAAAAAGCTTGCTGTACAAGCTTTCTTCCCTTGGAGCCTCCTGCCTTGGAGCCTTCTGGCACTAGACTTTTGTCACTCGCGCCCGTCCTAGCAAGCCTTGAGGTCGAACGAGCAGCATAATAAACAACAAGGCAAATGCTATGGCATCTTTATACCCAGAATACTCAGAGGGAACCAATGCCTCGGCAATACCCAGCAGCAATCCTCCCACCACTGCACCGGGAATATTGCCGAGTCCCCCTAACACAATTACGCCTAACCCTTTGAGTCCAAAGGCAATCCCGAAGTAAGGGCCAGCGATACTGACGCTAGAACCGACTAATGTTCCGGCTAATCCTCCTAAAAAACCGCTCAAAAAGAACGTAATTAAAATAAACCGTTCTGTATTAATTCCTAGCAAACTCGCTGTCGTTGCATCTTCAGCTACGGCTTGTAGGGCTTTGCCCATTTTCGTGTGATTGATTAAATACGTCAAAATGACAACAATGAAAGCAGAAACGCCAAAAATTACCAATTGAACGGTACGTACTGGAATCGGTCTTGTCGCCGTGCCAAAATTAATTGCTGGAGGTAAACTACCGTAGGCATCGGATGGAAAGGTATAGATTTCTGCACCCACTAAATATTGAATCAAATTGACAATTACGACGGCTGCGCCCAAACTCGATACTAATGTTAAAAGTGGGTCAGCACCTCTATCTCGTAGTGGTTTAAAGGCTAAACGTTCGACTAAGAGTCCCGCCAAGCCAGCTAACACGCTACCTAAAAATAAGGCGAGGACAAAGGGCAGTTGTATGGGTAAGGATGCATTGGCCAGTAATCCATTAAAGCCGAATGCTCCACCGGCTAGGCTGTAGGTAAAGTAAGCACCGAGGGTGAAAATCGCACCGTGAGCAAAGTTGATGATGCCGAGAATTGAGAAGACTAAGGTATAGCCTAAGGCGAAAATAGCATAAACACTGCCGATGGATAAACCATTGAGGAGTTGTTGAAAGAATAGAGTGAAATCCATAGAAAATTATGAATTATCAAAGTCAGGTGATGGGTAAGGTGGCTATCAATAGGTCTCGTGCATAAATCCTGGAAAGCCCCCTAAATCCCCCAATTCTGGGGGACTTTGAATTCAGGTTCCCACCTCCAATTGGGGGGCTAGGGGAGCGAAAATAGACTTTTGCAAGAGTTTAGTTGATAAATTTGAACGTTCCGTTTTTTCCATCGGCATCCATTTTGATTTGGGCAATGTAGAACTGGCTTTGGATAATTTCTCCTTCAGGGGTAAAGGCAATTTTGCCTAAGGGAGTAATGTAGTTTCCAGCCAGAATTTGTTGATTGAGTTGGGTGCGGAGTTCGGCTAATGGCAATGTGCGGATTTTAGTTTTGTTATCTAGAGCGTTTAAGGCTTCGACGAAAACCTGCACGGCAGTAAAGGCTTGAGCGCTAAATTGGGGTGGCTCTTTTTTGTTTTGTTGCACGTAAGCTTGCCGAAAGGCGGCATTGATTTCGCCAGGAGATTCGGAACTGTAGGCTTGAGCAATGATAATTCCATCGCAGAGTTTCCGACACACGGAGAAGAGATTGGATGTATTTAATCCATTGCCGCCGACAATGAGCCCTTTATATCCCAACTCCCGCAGTTGTCGAACTAAGTTACCGCCATCGGCGGCTAATCCAGAGATGACGATTAAGTCAGGTTGCAATGCGATCGCATTTCCGGCTTGGGCTTGGAAATCGGTATCCGTAGTTTGGAACTTTTGGACGGTGACGATATTGAGTCCCTGCTGTTTAATCGCTTGCTGGAAAATCTCGGTTTCCGATGTTGTAAAGGCGTCATTTTGGGCATAAAAGACAGCCACGGTTTTCAGTTGAGGATTGAGCTTGACGGCTGCCTTGATGGCATTGGGCGCGACAAAGGAAACCGGTGCCGAGACGCGAGCAATGTAGTCCCCAATCTGGGGAATGCCTTTGGCGGTATTGGAGGCACCGATGACGGGGACTTTGGCGCGTTGCGCGATCGGATCGGCACTAAAGGCTTGCTGGGAGGCGGATGGCCCGACAATGCCCACCACTCGATCTTGATTGATCAGAGTTTGGAAGGCATTAATTGCCCCAGCTTCATCGCCTCCCGTATCTTGAAACACTAGTTTGATGGGAGTGCCATTGATACCACCTTTGCGGTTGAAATAGTTCTCCGCAATTTTGGCACCAACGACTGATTCCTGAGCGAGAAGCGCGTAGTTGCTGGTTTGAGAGAAGGCGATGCCAATGGGAATGGCAGTTGTTGAATTGGGAGTAGTTGAGGATACGGTTGGGTTAAGAGAAGCGGTGCGATCGCTTATTTTTGATTGCGGCGAATCGCAGGCTGTCACTAACAAACTCAAGCTCGTTAATAATCCAGCGACACCAGCTACAGATTTCTTCATTTCAAGAAGGCAAACTTACCATTTTTCCCATCTTTCTCCATCTTGATCTGGGCGACATAAAACTCGCTCTGTTTAATTTCTCCTTCTGGATCGAACGAAATTTCACCAATTGGGGTTGTGTATTTCCCTGCTAAAATCTGTTGATTGAGTTGCGTGCGTAATTGGTCGAGCGGTAAAGTTTTGATTTTCGTTTTACTATCGACTGCTTTTAGGGCTTCGACAAAAACTTGGACTCCGGTGAAGGCTTGAGCGCTAAACTGAGGCGGTTCTTTCTTATTTTGAGCAACATACGCGCTCCGGAATGCTTTATTGACATCATTGGTCACTTCAGGGCTATAAGCTTGAGCAATTAACACTCCATCGCATTGAGTCTGACATACGGGAAACAGGTTAGATGTATTCAATCCATTTCCACCAATAATTAAACCCTTGTACCCCAATTGACGTAGTTGCTTAATCAAATTCCCACCATCAGCGGCTAGACCAGAGATGATGATGAGATCGGGCTTGGCGTTGATGCCATTCGTTGCTTGAGATTGGAAATCCGTATCCGTAGTTTGAAACTTTTGGACGGTTACGAGATCTAGTTTTTGGTCTTTCACCGTCTTTTGAAACGTCTCTGTCTCCGATTTACTGAAGGCGTCGTTCTGAGCGAAAAAGACGGCAACCTTTTTAATCTTGGGATCGAGCTTGAGTGCTGCCTTGACGGCATTGGGTGCAACGACGGCTACCGGTGCAGATACGCGAGTGATATATTGCCCAATTTGAGGAATTCCTTTTGCCGTGTTAGACGGGGCTAAAACAGGCACTTTAGCGCGTTCAGCGATCGGATCGGCGGCAAATGCTTGTTGGGAAAGTGTAGGTCCAACAATGCCCACAACTTTATCTTGGGTAATTAAGGTATTAAACGCATTAATAGTCCCTTGCTCGTCACCTGCCGTATCTTGGAAAACTAACTTAATCGGCGTGCCATTGACACCGCCTTTGTCATTAAAATACTTCTCAGCTATCTTAG
>DATNPC010000339.1:0-25583 GCA_036703375.1 Allocoleopsis sp. | reverse complement strand
AACACGGGCAGAATCATCACATAAACTGCCGGATGGGAGTAAAACCAAAAAAAGTGTTGATACAGTATAGGGTTGCCGCCCCGTTCTGGTGCAAAAAAGCTCGTACCAATCGTGATATCGAGCAACAGCATCACCGCACCTCCAGTGAGTGCAGGCAACCCATACAGTTGAATTAACTGTGCCGCCAGCACTGACCAAACAAAGGCAGGTGTTCTAAACCAAGTCATTCCCGGTGCCCGCATCTTGAAGATCGTGGTGACAAAATTCACCCCGCCCATGATCGAAGACACACCCGAAATAGCCACCGCCAGAATCCATAACACCTGTCCGTTAATCAAATTTCCCGTTGGGTTTTGTATACTTACAGGCGGATAGGCCCACCATCCTGACTGCGACGGACCTCCCGGCACGAGGAAGCTGGCAAGCATGAGAATCCCCACCACCGGAATCATCCAAAACGAAACCGCATTGAGGCGGGGAAATGCCATATCTCGTGCCCCAATCATCAGCGGTACGAGATAATTTCCCAGTCCCACTAAAACAGGAAATGTCCACATGAATAGCATGATTGAGCCATGCATCGTGAACAGCGCATTATAAACGGTGCGATCGACCAGATCGGCTTCCGGGGTAATCAGTTCACCCCGCATCACCATCGACAACAGGCCCCCAATTAGGAAAAAGAAGAACGATGTGACGATGTATTGAATGCCGATGACTTTGTGATCGGTACTGAAGGTGAAGAATCGCTTCCAGTTGTCGGGCGCACCGGGATACGGCTGTCCGCGAACGGCTTCTGGAGCATCAATCGAGATGTTCGTCATAAGTTACTAATCCTTGAGCGATTCCCTACAGGACGCTACGCTAACGCTAAATGAGAGCAAGCCACATCAGGCAGGCGGACGGAGCAGATCCCCGACTTCTTGAAGAAGTCGGGGATCTTGTTTTTCACGAATGGTTTAGAACTGCTATATCCGGTTCATGCTTGGGTGCATAATTCACTACAGGCGGCGGTGCAGGTGGGATGCTGTTCCAACCGCGAATGGCTGCCTTGCCTTTTGTTGCCCCCTCGCGATCGCTTTCTTGACTGTACTCAAAAGCCGCCTGATTAAAGGCAGGAGTAGGCGACTGACTAGCAGCATCGGCAAGCCATTGTTGATACTCGTTGAATGGCTGAACGACGACATCTGCCTGATTTGCCGCAAAGTAAGTGCCACTAAACATGGAATCGCGCAGGCGATAGGTTCCTGCTTTTACCGGAGTTAGTTCAAAATCGATGTCGTGATTGGGAACCACATCTTGCTTCAGGCGAAATGCCGGAATGTAAAAGCCATGCAACACATCCTCAGATCGCAACGTGAACCGCACCCGGCGATCGACTGGTAAATGTAACTCAGTGCTGGTAACGTTCTGTTGTGGATAATGGAACACCCAGGCCCATTGCTTGGCAATCACGTCAATTTGCTCAATGGGAGCAGTTTCCACAGCATTTTGAATTTCCTGCTGAGGCGTGCTATCGAAGGGTTCAGCGTAAGCGGGCTGCATCATCTGAGGCATGTGCAAATGCACCAGTTCCATCGGGCCTCGCACCGCCATTTTTTCGTAAGTCCGGTAGCTCACAAAGGAAAGCGTCAATACCAAAACCAATGGTATTCCCGTCCAGACAATCTCCAACCAGGTATTGCCTTCAATCGGGGGGCCATCGCTCATGTCATACTTACTGGCTCGATGAAAGACCAACGAGTAAAGGAAAGGGCCGATTACCCCTAAGTAAATGAATGTACCTAACCCAGTGAAGAGACTGAATAAATCGTCCAGCAACTTTGCTTCTGCTGCTGCTTCTGGCGGAAACCAGGAATAGGATTGCTTCGCCATCCACAAGCTAGCAAATGTCACCAGGATGGCATAGACCGTCATTATTAAAATTGCGCGGAGTTTGAGCATGATAGCGACATAAGTTAGTACGAGGGTAAGGCAGAAGGCAGGAGGCAGAAGGCAGGAGGTAAGAGCAATGGTTACTGCTGCCCATTACCCATTACCCATTGCCTTACAGTTGATTAGGATTTCCACCCAAGTGCAGCATTTGATCGGCGGTAACGTGAATGCCGAACTCAGCACCCAGATGTGCACCCAGTGTTCCCTGCACAAACATCAGAGCAAACACAAATAAACCCGCAGCGAGATAACTCCACTGCACCTGTCTTGCCATATCTTTGCGCCAGCTATAGCGTTGAAAGCCTCGCCAAACGGTCATTCCCACAATCAAAGTCAAAATCAGCACCCCGCCTACACCGTGCAAAATCATGGTTTCCAAAGCATGAAGCCCCCAGGCACTGGTGACATCAGCAAGGGGTACGGCTAAAGAAACTTCAAACAAACCCGCCATGACTGTAAAAAAGGTAATAATTGCGGATGCCAGCAGGTTATACCAACCGACATCAAACAGCGACGAGCGAGTAACGGGAATCGCTAGAAACTTAAACGCTGCCTTGTCCAGGGGAAACAGTACGCCTACAATGTCAAATGCGATCGCTACGATAAATAACCCTAGCGTTAGATGCACCAGGTTGGGATGGATGGGAATGATGTAGGGCAACCCATTCACGCCCAAACTGCCCCACTCTTTCAGTAGGTCTGGATTCATGACAGACCTCCTTTAACTGCATCTACAACAGGAATCGTGTGCAAGCCATAGACCCAGACGAGTAAGCTGCCCAGGTAGGTCTGAACGCACACTAACCCAACTAGCAGTACACTCACTGCCAGGTAAGGAATGGGTAACTGCGGTCTTTCCTGCAACCGAATCACATAGCGCCATGCCGTGACGATTCCCAGAATTGCGGAGAGCGACCAGCCCAAAATTGTATGCACATTCAGCGTTGAAACCGATGCCGCGTAAGGTTCTGCCAGACCAGCTTCAATCTGCCCAAAAATAATTGAAATGAAGATCGAAACCGTTGCAAACGCTAGATTCCACCAACTGACTTCATACAATTTAGGATTTTTTGTAAAATATCCTACGATATCGCAAAACACTGCAAACAGCACCATCGCAATCACGAAATGCACCACGATCGGGTGAATGGTATCGGGATAAGGAAGGTTATGTTCGTTGAGCGGCGGAAGATACTTAAACACAGGTTTTCTAAAAAAATGCAGTGAGAGTGAAATAGGGGGATTACGCAGAAATTATCTGGGCAATTCAACGGCTTAACGGCATATTTAATAAAGATCTAATAGACATAAAGAAATAACTCCTGAGATTCAAGAGTTCCTGTTTGGAGGTTATCCTCATTGTTTGTTTGACAAAATCAATCTAAAGATAGAGAAGCGCTCTCCTTCCGATCTGCGTTCAATGACCTGCTGAGTCGTTAAGGATAGCTTCAGCCCATTGCTCGCAAGTCAGGACTCAGTTGAGGACTTACACCAAGCCTCTATAGTCCTGAGGTTTTACAGGGTTATTGAGCTACTCGTATTTCGGTAAGGTGGGCAGCGTCTCGTGTCGAGAGTCGCTGCCAAGCAACAGATGCCGTTTTGGGTAGCACTCCTCCTAGCTGAGCAATTAATTCCAAGGGAATTCTTCTAACGTGGCTGACTCCTAACCACAGCGACAATTGACGAATCATTAAGCAGGCGCGATGAATGGAGGACGACACGCTTAAGATTTCTTCAAGCTTTTGGATATAAGCAATTCGGGTCTGGAAGGCTTGCTGACGTTCTTCATAAGTCGCTGGCACCTCGAATTCCACCTCTCCTATCACGTAGACGGAAGTACACTGGATATCAAAACTACCGCCCACAGCTGCGCCAGAACCAACAAAGTCGGCATAAAAAGGTTTTTGGATAATCAATGCTCCTCGACAGTTGGGCTTGAGGACGAGCAACTGTCCGCTTTTAAATAGATCGAGAGGAACGCGAGAACAGTGGTGAGAAGCCGAGCTTTGAGTAGTTGCCTGGGACGGGTGGTGGGAAGGATGCATAGTTCACCTCAGCAGGAGAGGATGGATACCCTATAAGAGCTGTATCTCTCGCTGATGAGAGCCTATGCAAGGAGCGCGATATATTGGTTCCTGCCGTTTGCCCCCCTAGCCCCCCAATTGGAGGGGGGAACCGGAATCTGAAGTTGGGGTCTTCTTAAAGAAGAGCAGCTATCAATCGCCTAAGCGGCCTAACTGTTGCTGTGGCGAACAAGGTTGAGTGGAAATGTTCCGAATCAGAGCTTTTAGTTCCTCAGAAGGCGTTTGTACGATGTAGGCTTCTTGCAAAGCATCTGACCAAAGCTTCCGCTGGGCAAAGAAGTTGGCTCGTTGCAGAGCGGCGTCTTCGGGTGTAGCACGTTTGGCTTTGAGTTCCTCATCAAGTTTTTTCAGATCGGTTTTAATGCGATCGCGTTCTGGCGCATCCATCACTTTAAACGACAGTTCGCCAATTGGGTTTTTGTTGAGGCCCAAAATAACCCACTGATAGGTGCGGCCGGGTTGCAGGGGTTCTGTCCCACCATAAGGGATACGCCGAGTTCTAGGGGAAACGTCCCGACTCCATAACGGCTTGTTACTACCGGGCAAACGCACCTGAACTTGTTCTACGGCTGTCAGTCCCCGCCAGATAAACAAGGGGCGATCGCTCCAAACTGTCGTGTTTGATGCTACAGCCAACGGTGCGATCGCGCAAATGCCGCCCCGCGTACCACCCGTTCCAGGGTTTCCAGGGGGTTGATTATCCTGTTGATTAAAAAATCCTCGAAAGATAGCCGTCCAACTGCGCGTGCCACCTCCTCCGGGATTTCCCGGTGGTGTATTGTCCTTTTGGTTCAATAACTTTTGCACGATCGTTGCCCAAGAGCCAACCGAGCTTGGTTGCGCTCTCGTCTTTTGCATTGAGCCAATTTGCCAACCAGAAATTAGGAGTGTGGTAGCAACTACGGTAGATACTACCTGGCTAAATTTAGGCATGAAATTTTCTCTCCAATAAGGCTAAGAGACTGTACGTCCAAAATGTTGCAATCGGTAGAGATACAGGGAGGAGCACCGCTGCTGTGACGTAAAGCTGTAAACTAATCAGTCCATACGTTACTGTGGTACCAATCAGTAATACCAACCATTTACCCCCTTGGGAAGGTAAGAGGAAAACAAGAAGTGACTTGTTCCCCTTCTCTTGCCTTACCTGTTCTAGGGCAAGTGCCACACCTTTACCCAATAAAGCCGCTATGCCAATGAGCCATAGATCGGGAATTGGCACAACAAGGCGCTGGTTCAAGAAATGGTGAATCATATAGGCATGGATTTCACCACCTGGAAAAACCCGACGCGGATCGGTAGGATGTTCTCGATCGCGCCAGTAACGCACGGCAGCCGGTAAAGGAAAATTGTCATCTCCATCTTTGGATATGCCTGCTTCGCTATAGCCTCCGGCAGCGATGAGGGCTACTTGCGAGCGATCGCGATCGAGTTTGACCGAATCCGGTTCTGCTAGGAGTCGCCAAGCTGGGAGGCGCTCGTAGACTCGATCGGGGGGTATCGAGAAATCGATAATTGGCTGCATCCAGCGTTGGCCCCAACGATAAAAAAAGTTAGTCAGCGGTTGCAACCGAGCAGTTGGGGAAAACAACTCTCGATAGTCCTCTTCCGTCTTCTGCGTGATGTAGCTCTTCACTTGAGAGAACCAATTGCTGGAAGAGTGCAATTGAGGTTGCGGGGGTTCACCCGGTTGCTGCATGTTCAGCCAGTACGCCGATGCTAGGAGGTAAGGGAAGGGTAAGCTGCTAGGGTTCGAGTCATTTCTCGGAGCCAACGTTAGATTGGTAACTCGATCGCGATCGTGAACCATGATATCGCCTTGCAAGCTCCAGTTGGGATTGGCAAGTTCGGGCAGGGGTTCGTACCAACCACCATCTTGAGTATTCCGTTGAGTCGCGAACACGAACCAGGTTTGGTTCTGTTGTACAGAGGCACGCAGCGACTGAGCGAGTTTGCGATCGTTTTTTTCTTGATGGCGATCCATCAAAACGTCAATGCCGATCGCTTTAGCCTTCATCGCCGTCAGCTTGTTAATTAAATTAGCTAAATAGCTACGATCGAGTGGCTTCGGGTCAGAAATTTTAGCTTTTTTGATCGATTCTTCATCAATTTCCACCAGCAAAACCGGCGGTTTCTCAAGGGTTGGGACTTGGTTGGTGAGTTGGCGGTAAACGGCTTGGGTTAAAACTCGTTGCTCTAGCAAAAACCCTTGGACGGAAAGTTGCCAGCTAGCACAAACTAACGCTGTTAATGCGATCGCTTCCCATTTTGTGGGCAACAGGCGTTCGATCGCACCCTTGATTCCAGTCGGTTTGAGGCGAAACAGGCGGGACGCTGGATGCCGGAACAGGGAAGGTGCGAGAGAAGCACTGGGGTAAGTGAGATGCTTTTCTAGCTTGAGATACTGACAAGCTGCCAGCATTGACTCGTGCACATCTTTGTACTGAGCCAAATTCTGAACAAAGTGCAGGAAAAACTCTTCAGCAACGCGATTGTGAATCGGTTCTCGCATGACTGCTACTTGACTCAGCCCAATATCGATCAAGGTATTGGCGATGCTCAATCCTTTGCAGGAGTTGAACAGAGCGAACTGCAATCCATTTTCTTTCGCAATCTTGAGCGGCTGAATGATTTCATTGAGGAACAGGGAAACGCCAGGAGCAATTCCCAATTGTCCTCCAGTCAGACAAGCTTCATTACTGTGGCCGGCAAAAAATAGGATATCCCAGCCCCGCGTGTCTGATATCGCGTTGACAATTTCCTCTCTTAACGCTTTAATATCTTTTCCAGGTTGCCAACCCACAAACGTAATTTCTGGGGAAAGCGATCGCAATGCCTCGCGTTCTGACTGAAAGTTTAACCCTTGGTCGTCGCCCAAAATTGCTAAAATTCGCGCTCTACGACGGCGGCGCTGCGGGGGCTTGGGGGGTTCAACAATATTGACTGGCATGCGAACAAAGCGAATCTTTCCAGGAGTTGCCAATCCCGTACCAATTTCCCAGGCTTCCCACGGCAACCGCTCCAGTTCTAAAGGATGACAAGCGAGAAAAACCTCCACCGTTGGCGAACTCCCTCTCTTGCCTTCTCGAATAGACTCCCGCTCCAAATCCACAGCCGCTTGCACAATCCGAGCGTGAATGTCATACAACTCACGCTGGCGCAACCACTGATGAAATTCGTAGAGTAACTTGGCTTCTGCCTGCACCAATTTGGCGTGCCAATCTACTGGTGGCGGACAAATGTCACCGGTTGCTGCGACTCGCCCCCGTAAAGCTGTTTTGTAAAAGGTGAGATAAACCGAATTCCACTCTTCGTACAGAGCAATTAGCGTCTCGGGATAGGAAAGCGTCGCGCTCAATTGCTGCCCTTGCCCCCACGACAGCTCAAACAAACAAGCTTGTCCGACTTGTTGAACTTTTAGGTGGAAAACCGTAGGAGTTTGAGTCATGGCTGTTTTGAGGGAAGCGATCGCATCGAGTCTGTTGATATCGGGGAGATTCTCAACCCTCATCATTATTTACTTCCTTGGGAGGATGTGGAAAAAAGAGTGAGTGACATATCTAATGATGACGAAAAAACCTAGAGAGTGTGGGAGTAGCGGCGCGTCAGCATAGGAGGAAGTCAGAATTGTTAGGAAATCAGATTCGCCTTCAACCGGCTGTGCCAACACTCGCAATCCCTAAAACCCTCCAACTCCAGGGAAAGGAGATTATCCGCTTTTCTATATCTATCTCTCAGGTGCCAAGAACTTATGCAAAAATTTTGGCAATTTTAATGAAATTACCGCTCTGGTAAGGGGAATTGGCATTGAGTCATGACTAAACGCGATCGCGGATTAATTTTTCTACACCAGAAGGAGAATCGAGTCAACCTCAAGGTGAGGTGGCTCTTAACATCAAATTAAGGTGACGATCTAGGTAATGGGGAAGCTAACCCTCTGTTTTCTGCATTGACTTGAAGCTCATGACAACCCTTAACGCTAAAAATCTTACTCTCAGTCAAGTTCATCAGCTTCTGAATTTTGAAGAACGGTTCGATGGTTCATTTACCTCCTGGTTATCCCTCGAACCTCTGACAGATTCTGAACGGCAAGACCTTTTCCAAATTCGAGATGACTTTCGTTCCTATCTCATAGAAGGCAAAGTTTTAGAAGGGCAAATCAAGTTACTGGTGATTGGTCCCTTACTCCGATTAGCTGGATTCTATCGCTCCCCCATCAAAATCAGCTTAGAACTCGACATCGCCAGTATCGTTATTGAAGACGAAGATAAAACTATTACAGGTCGGTTTGATATCTTAGCCGTTAACAAACAGCAACCAACAGCCACTGATGTTGCCTTTTGGGTCTTGGTGATTGAAGCGAAAAACAGTGCAGTTAATTCCTTGGAAGGTTTGCCACAATTGCTTACCTACGCGTATCAAAGCCTGGAGCGTCAAAAATTGGTATGGGGGCTAACAACAAACGGTATGCACTATCAGTTCGTTTTGCTTCGACAGGGAAATCCACCAACGTATCAACAGATGCCACTGTTGAACTTGATGGATTCTGAAAGTGCAATTCAGTTATTACAAGTCCTTAAAGCTATCCGTCAACTCCAGAATCTTACTTAACAAGAGTTATAAATATTTATAAGAAATATTGTTACGTATAGTTAGATTGCAGCTAAAGGTGGGCATTGCTTGTTCCTCTCTCGGTTCATTTCACGACTTGGAAAGTTAGCGCCTCAGAACAACCCTGCAATCCAGTAATCCCGTAGAAACTGGCGCGAGGTAGAGGCTCCAAAGCCCCTATTCCGTCAGGCTTTCCAAATAACCTTCCAAGTCGTGTCATTTAATGAATGTTGGTAGGGAATGCTCACCCTACCAATGATGTTGAGTTTATTAATGTCCGCCCACTTACTGTTGTGATAAGCGTTTAACGTCTTGACCACCTAATCGCTGATGAGCATCTTCTAAAAGAGCAGGAATTTGATCGGCGTGAGGACTCTCCCTCAAACACTGCCGTAAATCTAATTCTCTCACTCGGTCTGCCTTGTTGCCCGGAAACCAATGACTGGCATTACCCAGCAGGTTGTAGCGCATCTTGGCGTAGTCGAACATATCGTAGGCAAGCGCGAGATTTCTCAGCCACAAAATCGTCGGAATATTTATGCCTCCTGGAGTATCTTCAATCTTGGGTAAGCCGATGTGCCAGGTTTTGACCCAGTCTTCTCCGAGAATGGCGATCGCTTCTTCTTCCAAACGCACTAAAATCGGCGGTAAAATCTCCGAAGCTTGGTCTAACAACTCCACTGCCTTGAGATGCTCGTCAAAGTCTGAAGGTCGTGACGCGCCCAAACTCAACGTATGAATCTGAGGATACGACAGGCAAAATAAATCATTAAACACCATCGGACTCAGCGGTTCACAGAGTTTAATGAGCTTCTCTGGCGGTTTGTAAAGCATTCCTCCTTTATCCGATGGACTAATAATAAAAACCCCCATGTCGCGCTCTGTTGCGGCTGCTATCGCTGGCCAGTTGACTTGATTGATGTAGTACCAGTGCAGGTTAACGTAGTCAAATTGGTTGGTTTCAATTGCCTTGATAATGATATCTGTAGGCGCATGGGTGGAAAAACCAATGAATCTCACTTTGCCCTGCGCTTGCAGCTTCTGTGCGACCTCTAAACAGCCACCAGGACGGATGGAATCGTGCAGAAATTCCGGAGTATTGATACCGTGCAATCCTAGCAAATCAACGTAGTCTAGCTTCAGATTTGCTAAAGACTGCTCGAAAGAACGACGAAACTCTTGAGGGTTTGAATTCGGGCTAACCTTAGTTTGAACAATTAAGCGATCGCGCGCAAGCTTGGGCAAAATTTTCCCCAACTGAACTTCAGAAGTCCCATAACCCCGAGCTGTTTCAATATGATTAATACCGACTTCGATAGACCGATGAATGGTGGCTTCCAGATTCTGCTGATTATCTTGGGGGATTTGCCACGCTGGGACATCTTGCCACTTGTACTGATATCTCATGCCGCCGCAAGAAAATACCGGCATTTGTAATTCTGTACGCCCAAATCTTCGGTATTGCATTCTTTGTCCAATCGCGATTCTTTACTTATTTTAAGTTCTGTAACACCGGGGTTATAACCATTCCCAAAAAAATGGGTGGGTCATGCATTAGCCGTGACCCACCTGATGAATTCTTTAAAACGCGATCGCTAAATCAAAACTCTCGAACTATCGGCTGACCATCTTTCACTTCGCCTACTAAGACGATATCGGCAACGCCAACAAATAAACCATTTTCCAGAACACCTGGAATATTATTCAGCGTCTTTTCCAGTTCGCCTGGGTTATCGATCGAGTCAAACTTGACATCGATTACCATGTTGCCTTGGTCAGTAATTACGGGGCCAGCTTTTTTGACTCCCATGCGTAATTGGGGTTTACCGCCTAGTTTTTCAATGGCACGCATCACAGGTGATATTGCCATGGGTATCACTTCCACTGGCAGCAGGAACGTAGAACCCAATTTTTCTACTAACTTATTCCCATCAACAACGACGATAAATTGGGCGGCGAGGGCATCCACGATTTTCTCGCGAGTATGAGCGGCACCGCCACCTTTGATTAAATTCTTGTTGGGATCGACTTCATCAGCACCATCAATGGCGATATCGATACGATCGACAGCATCCAGTGTTGTTAACGGAATGCCATACTGTTTCGCCAAGACTTCTGCCTGAAAGGAAGTCGGAACACCCTTGATATCTTTGAGTTCGCCCGACTTGAGGCGATTTCCCAAATGCTCGATTGCATAAGCGGTGGTTGAACCCGTACCTAACCCTACAATCGTCCCCGACTGCACCCGTGCGGCAGCAGCCTTACCCACTTCCTCCTTCATCACCTTAACGGGATCGATGCCTGCACTCATGACAAACGTCTCTCTTCACTGCTTAGCAACAGTTTCATACTTTACAGCAAGGAGAGTCCCTTATTCTTAACTCAATCCGTTAATTTCTCAAAACCCGTCCCTGATGAACTACCATGCAGTCCAAGACGGGTGCTGCCTCTCCAAATCTTTTAGGGAACTGGAGACTACAGCACCCGCAGCATCGTTTACTTGTTTCAACCGATCAACGTTGGCATGCATCCTTGACGCTCACAGCGTTCATTTAAACTAGCGAGCTGAGCTGTACCAGAATTTCGGGTAAACGTTACGAATTGCTGGCTTGAGCAGACAGCATTTCTTTCAGCTTAGCCAGTTCGTCAGCCCAACGCGGATCGGGTTGAATAGCCCCTGTATCCGTTGATGATGTTGTGCTGCTGGAGAAAGAGCCACCACTACGCTTTTGCTTCTTATTGTTGCTGCTTCGACGTGTCGGAGCACTTTGACTGCTTGCTGCGCGAGGTTGCTCTTCTTCAGCTTCTTGGCTCTTGGAGCGTGGCAGCGCTTTTTCAATTTTTAAAGCGCTGTCTTTAAACATGTGGCCGTTGAACTTTTCAATGATTGCATCAGCCTGCTCATCTGTTGGTACGGTGACAAAGCCAAAGCCCCGGCACTTGCCAGTTTTACGGTCTTTGATCACTTTAGTAGAAACAGAGTCACCCGCTTCTGCAAAAATTGCGTGCAGTTCATCGCGGTTTACCTCATCTTTTGGTAAGTTACCTACGTAAAGACGAACGGACATGAGAGATTCCTCCAGACAGGGATTCAAACAATTGGTTCACATGAGCAGTCCTGCTGGCTATGGATGGATTTGATTGACGAGCGGCTCCTACGCCCCGACAACCTCTGACGATCCTTACCAACCTCAACAGCACAGACTGATGTAATAAAATCAAGCTCCTCTATACCATTCATCCATAACGATGATGACCCGTATCTTTTTTAAACTCGGGTTCACCACCGACAGGACAAAAGCTATTGGTTTTCCTCTTATCTATGATTATTACAGAATGTTTACACTATTCATAACCTAACACGGCCTTCTGTAGGCAAGCTAGTATAGCAGAAAGATTTCCACCTTTAGCGATAGCTTGCCCAAAGCCTTCATTACTCAGGGACTATGGCTTGCTGTTTCCGACCCTTTAAATTACCTCAAAGGTAATCGATAACGCGGCCAACTGACTAGTGTCAATGCTGCGTTCATTACTGCTACTCGATCCGGAACTACTCCCACCGCCACGAGTTCCTTCATTGAGATCGTCGAGAAACTTGTTCGCGACTTCAACGGGTTCGTTAGACTGAGCTGATGTTGTCAACGTCACCGGTCCTCGCATCTGATTGCCACGAGACGCGGCTACAGATTGGAGAGCTTTCAGGGCTTTGCTCAGCGGCGTTCGACTGGCAAGAATCAGCACTTCAGCCACTCCTTTGGGGGGTTGAGTGACGAGTTTGAAGCCATCTTTAGCGGGGTCGGGAATTTTTAACGTCTGACCAGCACCAACCAGTGTTACTTGGTCGCCCGCTGTCCATCGGTTGGGAAAGATTGCAGAAATTTCGCCAGTCGGGTCAATGACCAGAACACTGAGATAAAGGTCAGTCTTTTCGTTGTTGGTGACAACAATCTGTACGGCGGTTCCTAACGGTAGTCTTTGAGAATTAGCCGAACCCGTTGGTACAGTTTGATTAATCGGAGTCCCCTGGTCAATACTACCGCGCACGGTGAAGGCAGTGGCAATGACTGACGCGCGTCCTTCTGGCTGCATTGAGGCTACGACGTTCAGGCGCGACGAGTTGCTATTGAGGGTCGTTTTGACAATACGAGCGGCGAGTAGGGATTGCAGTTTAGGGCGCAGGCGAGTGACTGCCATTGCTATTGCTTCATTGTTACTGCCAAAGGAATCCGGTATTAGCTCCAAGGCTGGAGAAAACAGACCTAAACTGCCGCTCTCTGGTAGATTTGCCGCTTGTGTTGACTGAAGTTGCTGTCGGTAAGCCGGTGTCATCCGTCCAAAGATATATTGCACCTCTTGTTGTTGCAAGGGGAGGGCTTCTATACGAGGGATAGCCGTCAGCGCTTGTTTGGCAAGATTCGCTTCGTTGCCGAGAGAGGGATCGAGACCAATTTTCAAGGTTAAATTGGTAGGAATCAGACGCGATCGCTCTTGTAACAGAGCGCCCGGTTGTACTGTATCCAACAGCTGGGCTGTCCCGACTAAGCCTTGACGTTTTTCTAACTGCACTTGCCCCCTTGCCCGACCTTGAGCGTCCACCACTGAAAGTATGGCACCTGTATTAAAAGCCGCTAGACTTTCAGGGTCGATGCCACCCAACCACAACTCGGCTTGATTGCCTTGCACTTTAGTAATCACGGCCTCGGCTGGGGGAGCGACTTTGTTGACAAAATAAATCGGTTTCATGTCGTAGTTGCTACCCGGTTTAACCTCCATGAGCGGTACCTGTTTGGTATGCGAGGAGCTTGTAGTGCTGCGACCCACATTTGCGATCGCACTGGAAAAGGATTCGCTAGTCGGTTGTTGCCAAAGGTATTGGGTCAGCAGATAGGTAAAGGCACCTGCGAAGAAGTCGCTAAACGGCGCATCCGCCGCTAATTGATTGGGTTGGGTGGAAGCAATGACGACACCTTTTGCCACCCCTTTACGGCGTTGTTCCTTAAACTGCTCTGCGTTGAGACCGAGTTTTGAGAGCCACTGTTGTTGGTAGGCTAGTTCGTTGTCGATAACTTGAAGCTTAGAACCACTATCGCGCGATCGCACTCTGAAGTTCCCCCGCGTCCCACCACCAGAGTGACAACTATCTAGGACGACGGTGACGTTTTCTGTCTTCAGGGCATCCATCAACAAAAATAACGTGTGTCCCATAATATCGGGCACAACTCCCCCTTGGCTGGGAGCATCACCCGGTAACACGCTATCGATAGGCACAAAAGTACTATTCAGGCAAGAGGGAGGAATATCGCAATCCGGATCGCGCACTTGCTCGCCATGTCCGGAGAAGTGAAATACAACAACATCCCCTTCCTTGGCTTGGTTAATCAGATGTTCCTCAAAAGCCGTTAAAATACCCTGACGAGTAGCTTGCTCATCGGTAAGGATGAGAATGTCTTTAGGATTGAAGCCAAAACGGTGAACCAGAAGTTGCTGCTGTAAGCGAGTATCAGTAACGCAGCCGTACAACCGGGTATCTTGATAGTTATTGATACCCACCAACAACGCGAGCTTCCGAGGTGTGCCTTGAGCGAGAACGCGACCGTAGCGATCGCTTGCTCTGTTAAACTCTAATTGGCTCCACCCCAAGGTTGCCAACATGGAACCCGCAAATTGTAAAAATTGACGCCGCTTAATAGAGGACATAAAAAAATTTCTCCTGTTATGGCAAAAGGCAAAGGGCGGAAGGCAGAAGGCAGAGGGCAGAAGGCTCCAAGGTAGAAGGTATGCCGATTGACTGGTTAAGGTTGGACGATTTGGCGAGAGTCAAGAGTTGCCTTGGCAACTGCTATATTGGCGAGCGCTGACTTTAAATGTTTTTCCTGGTAAGGAAGTTTATTGTCTCAATAAGTTTCCAAAAATTGGTCTAAGGTTGAAAGGTTTGACTCCTAACTTTTTTTTACAAACCATTGCCAATGAGAATGAACGGTGCCCAGTAATAGGGATGAGAAAAACCAGAAGCAGCGTTTGGCGTTGAGGTAGCCTGTGAAGTTTGTCTAGCTTCCGCCTGAATGCTCGATCGCGACTCGGTATTTCCTGAGGTTGAGGCACTCCCGCGCAATAGACTCAGTTGCGCTTGCCGCAGCGCTTCGGCTTTTGCGATCGGTACTGTGGCTGTCCCTTGAGCTAAATGGCGGTAAAAATCGCGCATCAGTTGACTGGTGCTGCGATCGTTAACTAACCAGAGAGAAGCCATAACGGCTTTCGCTCCACCATTGAGAAAGTAAGAGCTAATCCCCGAAATTTCTATGCCATCCGAATCCGGGCCACCAAGAGCTGTTTCGCAGGCCGATAGCACGACGAGATGGATATTACCCAAATACTGCAACGTTTGAATCTGAGGAATGGTTAAATGCTCGCCCGTACCCAATACGATGAATGACTCTTCTGGGCGTCCGGGTACAAATTGACCGTGAGTTGCAATGTGCAAAATCTTACGACCCACTAAATTATCTCGCAGGGCGCGAAAATCAAACGCCTGGTTCAAGAACTCGATACCGGGATAAATCCCCGTCTTATCGCTCGGTTGCTTGCGGACAATTGCATCTAATTCAGCGGGTACATTGGGGAGAGGATTGAACCCAGCCACGGCATTAGATAACCCGAGTGCGACGACGGTTGTATTTTCTGTGCCAGGTGGTAAGCGATCGCTCATCATCGTCAAATCGGCAGAAAGTACCGTGGATACAGCGTAGTTTTCCACCAGATACGTTTCGCCATCGAATAAAGCGCTCATGGGAATATAGCGGGTGACGCGATCCAAGGAGAAGACTAGATTTTGAATACGATTACTTTTGAGTTCCGATTCAATCGGTTTAATCAGCCAGTCATACAGTTGTTTGCCGGTTGCCTTGACTTGAGTCAGATCGGAATTGGGATTTTGCAGGAGTTGGCGAAATTTTAAAACTGTTTCTCCCAGTTGACGCTGTCCCACCGGAACTTCAATGCTTTTGAAAACGCCTCCTGTGGATGCCCACAAGAGCGATATTTTATTCTGCTGGACAAAGGGATAAATCAGAACAGTACCGGGTTTCGCGTCAACAATTTCCTTAACCTTGGCAAGTTTGGTGGGGTCTAAAATATTTGGATCTTGTGCAATCCGAGTGCGAACTTCTTGAATCAATGTTTCAACCGTCTGGTTATATTCCCGTGTCAAAACATCCAACTGATCGTTGAGCTGGCTAAATTGAGCACACTGCTTTTGCGCGCAGTCATACACTTGCTTGCCAAAGGCAATTAACGTACCGTACTTTTCAACAATTCTTTTCTCGCTCAAATTTAAAGCAATTTCTGACGGCTGGCCTTCGATTCTTGCCTCTCTCGTAAAGTCTCGAATCTCTTGGACTTTGAGCAGTTCCAAAACTTGCTGTGCTTCTAATATTCGTCCTTGGGATAGCAAAAGATTGGCTAAAGAGCGATAGGTATTGGCTACGGTTTGCGTATAAGACTCTTGTTGTTCGCGAGAAAGCGATCGCATATCTTGACGAATCGTTTCTCTCACATTCACGGATTGCTTGTAGAAAACGATCGCGATTTCGGGTTGTTGTTGTTGCTCTAGCACAACGCCGATGTTACTTAGGATAATGGCTTCTCCCTCTTTGTCACCCACCTCTTGAGCGATCGCTAAAGCGGGGTGATAAAATTCTAGGGCTTGAGCATACTGATTCTGTTTGAAGTAAACTGCACCAAGCCCCGTCAGGGTAATGCCTTGTCCGGCGCGATCGCCAACTTCTTTTTCAATGGCTAAGGCTTGTTGATAAGATGCGATCGCTTGAGGGTACTGGCTTTGGTTACGGTAAGCTGCCGCGAGGTTATTGAGAATGGCTATTTCTCCTGTCTTGTCGCCAATTTCTCTAGTCATTGCTAAAGCTTGATTGAAAAAGTCTAGCGCTTTAGCTGATTGATTCTGTTTGCCGTAAGCGACGGCAATATTGTTGAGGCTCGTTCTTTGTCCTGCTTTGTCACCAATTGCTCTAAAAATATCTAGGGCTTGCTGATAAAATTCGATTGATTTGGCATAGTCGCCTAGATTTTGGTAAACGTCTCCAATATTATTGAGAGTCTTGGCTTCCCCTGGTTTATCGCTGGATGCCTTTTGGTGGGCGATGAGCCACTGATTGAGTTTCTGATACGTATTTAAGGCTTCCTGATAAAAATCTCTTGCTTTGGCATATTGACCCAGATTGTTATAAACTCCGGCAAGATTGCTGAGAACGGTGACTTGTCCCGCTAGTGCCGTATAGAGTTCGCTGTCACTGGGAGGTAAATTGCTCACTTCGATATAAAGGGCTAAGGCTTGCTCGAAGGATTCGATCGCTTTGGGATACTGAGCCTGTTCGCGGTAAATGACGGCGATGTTGTTGAGGGTTTCTGCTTGTTTGATGCGATCGCTTAATTCTTGGTGAATTGCTAGCGCTTGCTCAAAAAAGTTTAGGGCTTGAGGATATTGATTGAGTTCGCGATAGACTACGGCAATATTATTGAGGGTTGTTCCTTCCCCAGCCCTGTCTTTTATGGCTCTAACAAGAGCTAGAAGTTGTTGATACGATTCTAGGGCTTCAGCGTTTTGTCCCAGTTTACGATGCACGATCGCAATACTGTTGAGAGCAGTTCTTTCCCCTGCTGTATCGTTAATCGCTCTAAAGATAGCTAAGGCTTGTTGGTAAAACTCTAGGGCATTAGGATACTGCCCCTGACTGCTATAAATCGCTGCAATATTGTTCAGGGCTGTTCCTTCTCCTGCCTTGTCATTCATGTCTCGGACAAGGACTAAAAGTTGTTGATAAGACTCTATGGCTTTGGGATACTGCCCCAGGCTGTCGTAAACGATCGCAATATTGTTAAGCGTCTTTCGTTGGGCTACCTTATCGCCGATGTCTCGGAAAATAACCAGGGCTTTTTGGAATGTATCCAAGGCGGGTTGAAACTGATTTTGACGATACTGTTTAACCGCTGTTTGGTAGAGTTGTTCGGCTTCGGCAGATTGCTGTCGATCGCGATCGGTTTGTGCCTGTGCTAGAGGACTGTTACGATTATCGGTTTGAGATTTTGGATTTTGGCTGGTGAGAGCTTGATTCGGTTGGAACGTCGGGAGTAGGGAGTGGGCAGTGGGAGACGATTGGCGATCGCTAATCTTACCGTGAGAAGTCAGGAATATTCCTAAGCTAGTGCCAGGTAGGGGTAGGGGAGACGCTAGAGAGAGGAGAACGGTTGCAGAGATCGGGATAACGGACTTTAAGGATGGATGCATCTGGAAAATCCTCACGAAAGCTCGCGAGTCATATTATGTCCGGTTAAACCGATCTCTACGATTACGTATTTCTAAGCTCGTGGAGGTTATGCACGTCCGCTATACTTGTTCGGTATCCAGCCGGAACGGTGGAATATACCTGCCGTCGATATCGGTAAAGTCGTACTCTTGTGCGAGTTCTCCCACGGTTAGCGTACTCCCCGACTTTTGCATTACATTTGGATCAGCCGCGAGAGCGGCTACTGCTCGTCCAATGTACTGCGGTGACTCTGTCTTTTCTAGATCGGGTATCATCTGCCAGTGCTGTGCGTCAGTGTTGTGATGATGCAAAACCTTTTCCGTCCGCATGAACCCAGGACAAAGCGACACGGCAGCAATATTGTACGACCGAAGCTCGATCGCCATTCCTGTTGCCATGCGAACGATCGCGTTTTTTGCCACATCGTAGAATAGATTACCCAGATACTTGCCGCGATCGCAGAAGGTCGTATTGACAATCAGTCCCTGACGCTGCGGTAACATCAAGGGGGCAGCCAAGCGACTCGTCACCAGTTGCGATCGCACGCCAGCGGTAAACATGCCATGCCAGTGTCGCAGAGGTTGTTCCCAAAACGGCGAGTTAAAGGTGCTGCTATCGTACTGTTCGTATCCGCCCCATGCATTATTTACTAATAAGTCGAGGTGGCCTTGCTCCTGCTTGATGCGATCGAACAGTGCTTCGATCTGTTCATCTATCGTATGGTCGCAGCGCACCGGAATCCCGACACCACCGCGTGCAGTCACCGCTTCTGCCGTCTCATCAATCGTACCTGGCATATTTTCGGTCGTTGACTTGCCCGATACACTACGTCCAGTTACGTAAACTGTAGCGCCTTCCTCGCCCAGCACGAGAGCGATACCTTTCCCCGCACCGCGACTGGCTCCCGTCACCAGAGCTACTTTGCCGTTTAGCCGTTGCATAGTTGACCTCACCGATACCAAGACCTGAAGTATAGGTGGCTTTTCTTGACACCTCATGTCATATTTCAGACACGAGTTGAGCCTACGCGGAGGTCAAATCGCAGACAAGCGATCGACCCAAGTTTGCCAAAAGTGTCGAAACGTCGTTCAATGAGGTTGATTACCAAGCGGAAACAGAAAAATGACGCCCCTGCAAATCGCTGTTCTCATCGGACTCTCCATTGTGGTGCTTAAGTTTGCGGCTTCTGTGTTCGGTTATGGCAACATCCCGATCCTGAACAGTTTAGTAACAGTCATCCTGGCGATTTTTGTCACGTTTGAACTGGTTAAGCTCGTGCAAGCCATCATGATTGCATTGGGTTAAAAAAAGCGATCGCACCAGTACATCAATTGATTCATGTATGCTGTGAAATTTTTTCATCGGGACTGCCTTGTTGCACTAAAGTGCCGGTTCAGTAATTGTTAGGGGCAACCCCCTCGTGGTTGCCCCACTTGGGTTCCGGGGCGGACACAGGGGCACCGCCCCTAGGCAAAATCAATGTTTTTAGGATTACTGAACCGAAGCTCTAGGAATAAACCTTCTGCGATATTCGGCGACTCAGCGCGCCGAATCCTCTCCCCTCTTCCTTTTGCGATTAACTATCGTTTTTCTCCCGTTGGTGAGGCTTTGGGACTCTCAGGTGCTGGAGAAGGTTGAGAAGCGGCAGGCGTCGGTGAGGGTTTAGAACTGGCAGGGGTTGGTGAAGGTTGAGAACTAGCAGGAGTGGGTGAAGCCTTGGGCTTTTCAGACGTCGGTGAGGACGCAGAACGTTTGGGCGTTGGTGATGGATTCACCTTAGCAGGAGTCGGTGACAGCTTAGCCTTGCCAGGCGTTGGGGATGGATTAACCTGTACCGGCGTGGGTGAAGCTTTAGACGGATTGGGAGTCGGCGATGGCTGAGAACCTGTAGCTGTTGGCGAAGGGGTGGAACCTGCAGGAGTGGGCGAAGATGCGGAACTGTCTGGAGAAGGCGATGGTGTAGCACCTTGAGGTTTTTCCGGTTGACTCTGCCATTCGGAGAGAGGGCGATTTACGGCATACTGAAAGTCGTATGGCACTAAAAGCACCTTTAACTGTTGAGGCGTTGGAGTGGGTGAATCGACCAAGGCATATAAAAAGCTTTTGTTGAAGTCAGGCTTACCTAAGATTAGTCGATGATTTTCTTTATTTTTTAGCTGGATTTTCACCGTTGCCATGGGTTGGTCTAGACCATACTCTTGGCGTTGGTTAGTCGGGATAGTAAAAGAGCGATCGCTTTTTCCGTTTACTAGTAAATCTGTCAAAAAAGAGATAGCTGCATCGCTAGCTGGGGCATCTTTAGGCGTTTTCATCCGCCAATTGGTGCTTTGTCCATTGACCCGCTCGAACTCTAACGTGTCCTTGGTGGTATAAATTGTCAACGATTGAATCTGGTCGTCTTTGAAGGCAAAGATTGGCTGCTTCGTTGTCTTCGTCTCTTCCTGCTTTTGGGTGCTCTGGGTTTCAGAGAAATAAACAAAACCACCCAGTACTAGCGCTGAAACTAGCAAAATTACAGTATTCCGCTGTAGCTTCATATGTATAACGGTTGCAGATAGAAAATTAGAGATTAATGAACGATGTGAACGGTATATTAAACATGTCCTAATGTAAATGCGTAGTCTCAGAGCTTGCAGCACTTTCAACAATCTTGCCTATGTAGCCTATGTAGGGTGGGCATTGCCGACCAACGAGAGAATCAAGTTTTCAAGTTCTATTCGGCAATGCAGACCGAACGATTATTGAGAAAGGTGAAAAACCCCCATGAGAAAAGCGCTCATAACAAAGGACGAAAGGACACTTTCAAGACAGAGTTCATGGGCTGTGCCCACAACAAAAGGATGAAAATCCATCTCCCCGTCTCCCCGTCTCCCCGTCTATTTTCTAGAAGTAGTGCTATCACTGTTCGCTGATTGAAGCTTAACGGCGTCGCCACCACATTAAACCAGCTGCTGTAAACCCAACTAAAGGCATAATGGCCAATGCAGTCCAACCCAAGCCTCCGGCTTGTGCGTCTGTTAGATTCAGGCGGCGATTTTTCTGTTCTTTCGGACGAATGGAAAGCGATTGCTCATCTCGCTTACCCAGCCAGCTGATGGAGTTGAGTAAAACATCGCTATTGAGTTGCTGCTCGAACCAACCATCGGTCGCAAAATTTGAGTTGCCAAAAACAACCAATCGTGCTTCAGCCGATCGCTTTTTCGTAGTTTCCTGCTTCAGTGCAGGTGAGGCTTCCGGTTGACTGCTTGCCGATGGGGAAGGGGAGACTCCAGGGCTGGGTGTTGCCTGAGCGGCTGGAGTCGCTGAGGCTTGGGGTTGACTGCTGGCAGAGGGTGACGGTGAAACTCCAGGGCTGGGCGTGGTTTGACCGGCTGGAGTGGCTGAAGCTGCGGGGCTAGCAGAGGGTGACGGGGATGCTCCAGGACTAAGGGTTGCCTGAGGTTGCGGTTTGGGTATGGTAGACGGGGCTACCGCTGGACGACTCAAGGCAACAGCCAGAGTTAGGGGGCCGGGGCGATCGCCGTCTTTTGGCTCGAACTGGAGGGGTTGTTTTTCCGGTTTGCTCTCTCCCCAACTTTGGTTACTGGTAATCACTAAGGGGCTTTCTTTCACGTCCTTAACCGATGTCGTCTCCACGGGTCGTGCTAGAGGATATAAAGAAATTTGATTACCAAAGTCTTTGGTAATCGGGTGGTTGCCGTAGTTGGTGACTATTGCAGTTCCAGGTCCAAGACCAACCGCTCTTCCTCGATCTGAGGCATCGATCGCAATTCGAGTATCGAGCTTGACACCCCAGTCGGCTAGCAAACTATCCAATCCAGCATTCGTTTCTGGGTCTACCATCACCAGCAGACTACCGCCTGACAATAGATAAGTCCTCAAGGCTTGAATTTCAGCTTGCAACAGCGCTCGCTTGGGACCACCAATAACCACTAATGAAGCATCTTGAGGGACTTCTATCCGCTCGGCTAAGTTGAGAGGTTGAGCGGTAAAGTTCTTATCTTTCAAGGCACTGACGGCCAGGGATAAGCTTCCCTGTGCCGCCTCTAGCGGGCGTTCTCCATGCCCTTGGAGAAAGTAAACATTATCCGTGCGAGCGCTCGTGATGCGATCGATCCCATTGGTGAGCTTGACTTCCGACAGACGCTCGCCCTCACTCACTGTTTGCACCAATTGTCGTTGGTTGCCGTATTCCAAGAAAACCTGTCCGGGCGACTGGACGTTAAACCTCTGGGCTAGAGAAGGCCGAAGTTGGGGGTCAACGAACTCGTATTCTAAGTTCGAGCCATAGCGACGGTAATTTTTCAGCAAATCGCGATCGATTGGGTTCGGGTTCGGGTCAAATACCCAAACTTTGACTGGCTGCGGCAACTTTTCTACAATGCGCTGTGACTGCGGTGAGAGCGTGTACAACTGATTTTCGGTCAAGTCAATACGCTGCCCGTAGCGCACGGCCAAAAAGTTAATCAATCCGACGATCGCTAACATCGCTAGCGTCGCGATAACGGCATTCGTTCCAACTTGAGTCGAGCGACGCCCCCAAAATCCCGGTACTAAACTTCCTAGAAAGACCAGCCACAAGCCGATAATCACGAGTCCAGCCACGAGTAGTCCGACAATGAGCGGTGACCACGCGTCAGCCACCACTCTAGCTGTTAATCCAATAATGCAGAGGATGGGGCCGAGCCAAAAGAGCCAACTTAAATAGTTCGTGTTTTTTGCGATCGTTTTCATAATTAGTCATTCGTTGTTGGTTATTGGTTATTGGTTCTTCGTTGTTGGTTATCGATACTGACAAACAACAAGCAACAAACAACAAACAACGATTTAGGAACGCTGGAAGCGCAGGGCATCAATGGATTGGGCAGTAAGAAATACCCCTAAAACAATGTAACTAGCGAATAAAACTATACTGCTAGTATCCAAAACCCCTTGAACCAGATTGTTGTAGTTTTCCAGTAAAGATAAGTGACCTAACGCTTCACCCACTGGACCGCCAATACTTTTCGCTACCAAATCAATCACCCACAGCAACAACATCAACCCGAAGGTGAGAATTGCCGCCAAAATGGTGCTATCGGTCAGGGAGGAAATAAACATCCCTAAGGAAAGAATCGATGCTGCCAGCAACAACAAGCCAGCATGGGCGAGTAAGGGAACAGCGGGCTGCACTGGGGGATTGGCAGTACTCAGGGCAACTGCTTCATAGACCATTAACGGCAGCACCATCGTGATAAAAAACGTTAGCACGCCCAATAATTTTCCTACTGCCACCGCCCAATTCGTCAGCGGCGATGTCGCTAGTAGCTCCAGCGTTCCGCGCTTGCGTTCTTCCGCATAAAGACCCATCGAGAGAATCGGCAGAACGAATAATGCCAAGGACCCCAGAACACCTAAGAAAAAGCGTAAAAACTCATAGGCAATATCAATTGGAGGTGTTGGCACTCCCTGTTGGTCTTGTGCCGCCACTTGTTGGATGATGCCGTCTGGACCGAACAGAATCACGATAAAAAAGAAGCCAGACAGCAACCAAAAGATACTGGCGACAATATACGCTAAGGGCGACGCAAAATAGCCCTGTAATTCTTTACGAAAAATCGCCAACACATTGGCAACGATTACACCCATTGTTTAGACATTTCCTCCAGATGGTGCAGCAGTTGGTGACTCAGAAGAGTCTGGCTCGGTTCCGGCTTGTTCCGCCTCGGATTCGCTCAGGGGTTGTTCTCGCGTAATCAGTTCTAAAAATACGTCTTCTAAGGTGGCGCGAGTGCGTCGCATCTCATGCAATCCTAAACCTGCCCCAATCGTGACAGCCGCAATATCCCGTCCGGGTTCTGTTCCTGGAGATGAAACGATGCGAAGCAAGGAGCGACCGGGTGGTAACTCGTCGGTGGGAACAATTTCCACTAAAGAAATTCCCGGCAAAATCTGTAGAAGCTTTTGTAACTCTTGCACATCCCCATCTACTTCTACCTCATAGCCTGCCCCTCCAGTCAACTGAGCCATTAAATTTTCGGGACTATTGGTAGCGACGATGCGACCACGATTGATAATTGCTACGCGGCTACAGGTCATGCTGACTTCTGGCAGGATGTGGGTGGAGAGGATAATCGTATGGTCGCCAGCCAGACTTTTAATCAGGTTCCGAACTTCAATAATTTGTCGGGGGTCGAGACCGACTGTGGGTTCGTCGAGAATAATTGCAGGTGGGTCGTGAACGATCGCTTGAGCAATGCCCACTCGCTGGCGAAAACCTTTAGATAATTTGCGGATGAGGACTTTGCGCTTTTCACTCAGGTTGCAGCGTTCCATCGCCGTTTTGACTTTAAATCTGCGATCGCCTGCTGCTACGCCCTTAATCCGTGCGACAAAGTGCAAAAACCCCTCAACGGTCATCTCCGGATAGAGTGGTGGTGTCTCTGGCAAATAACCAATTCGGCGTCGCACATCCATCGAATTTTCGTGAACGTCGTAGCCCGCAATCCGGGCCGTCCCGCTAGTTGCCGGTAAATATCCAGCCAAAATCCGCATTGTGGTAGTTTTCCCGGCACCGTTGGGGCCGAGAAACCCCAGAATTTCTCCCGGTTCGACCTCAAAGGTGACATCTTGGATGGCTGGGGTAGAGCCGTAAATTTTACTGAGATGCTCGACTTCTATCATGGGTGCTGGTCGTTGAGCATAAATGGTTTGGGTAGTATAGAGGGCTAAACGCTAGGATTTGGGAGAAGGTTTCCCAAGCTCTAGTAAAAATGGGCTATCAAAAATACTAGACTACCGCTTTCAACAGTGAGCAGTGAGCAGTGAGCAGTGAACAGTGACCAGTGAACAGTGAGCAGTGAGCAGTGAACAGTGACCAGTGAAGAAAACAGCCTCCCTGAGTAGTAGAACTCCCACTAAACAGCGTCAACTGCACTCCGGGCAACTATCTAACTGAGAGCTTTTAGTGGAAGGTTGTTGTGCCATCCATACAAGCGCGTCTGCCGCGCGAATAGTGGTGAGTTCAGTTCAATCCCCGACTGTTCACTGTCCACTGCTCACCGATCGCTGTTAAAACAACCCCGACTATCCTGTTCGTGGTCTAGAGTTGTGTCGTAGTCCTTTTTTTAAAGAGTGCCAACGTTACCATGCCAAACCATCTCCTGTCTTTTGAGTAATTCCTCGTAAGTTGCTATGCCATATTCGTTTTTGTTCTGATATAACAGCCAATTATGGTTCAATCCACGCTTTACGTTAACCCGGTCACTGGCAAAGATACTGGTGTTGGTAATTCCACTGCCCCACTGAAAACGTTGACTAAGGCACTCGCCAAAGCAACCGCTGGAACCACGATTCAATTGGCAGCGGGAACTTACAATACTGCTAATGGGGAAATCTTTCCCTTAGTGGTTCCGAGTGGAGTGATGATACTGGGACACGAACCTAGTAAGGGGAAAGGAATTTCGATCCAAGGCAGCGGGACATATAATAGTCCGACATTTGCCAATCAAAACGTCGCGCTGCGAATGGAGTCTAACGCCCAACTGCGAGGAGTGACAGTGACCAATCCGGTCGAACGAGGTACGGGGGTCTGGATTGAATCAACGTCACCCATTATTGCTAACAATACGTTCATCAGCTGCGGTCGCGAGGGCAT
>DATNPC010000338.1:0-5235 GCA_036703375.1 Allocoleopsis sp. | reverse complement strand
TTGAGATACTTCAGCTACTTGCTGAGTTGTTCAACCCGGTCCGATGCAACCAACGCATCAATCACCGCTTTAGCCGCACTTCCACTCGACTGAGGATTTTGACCGGTAATGAGATTGCCATCCACAACCACATGGTCGCGCCAATTTTCTGCTACCTCAAACTCCGCACCCAGTTCGCGTAGCTTTGATTCCAGTAAGAACGGCATCAACTTATCGAGTTGCACTTCTTGCTCCTCAGCATTCGTGAAACCCGTGACTTTGCGTCCTTGGACAAGTGGAGTATTATGCGATCGCATCGCCTCGATCAATCCAGCCGGCCCGTGACAAACTGCCGCTACCACTTTCCCAGCATCGGCAAACTGACTAACAATGTGACCGACTTCCGGAGTTGGCAGGTCGTACATTGTACCGTGACCGCCTGGTAAAAAGACTGCATCGTAATCCTCAGCCTTTACCTGACTTAGGGGCTGTGTCTCCTGCAATGCTTGGAGTGCTGATGCGTGCGCCTCTGCCTGTTCTGCATTGGGAAGACTACGGGGGTCTATCGGCGTCTGACCGCCTTTAGGGCTAGCCACGGTTACAGCGTAGCCTTGTTCCAGGAATAACTGATAGGGAACGGCAAATTCTTCAAACCATAATCCGGTTGGATGCTCGGCATCAATTTGGTCATGGCTGGTAACAATTATCAAGATACGTTTCTTGTCACTCATGAACCTCTCTCCTTGCTTAAGGCTTTGCATTCTGCGGAAGCACTCTTTCCTTATAGGCTAAAGCTGTTTGACCGATATTGGGTCAGTCAAGGGATATAGAGTAAATCAAGCTAGCTTGATTAATATAAAAAGCAAGCGACTGATTCGAGGCTAAGCAAATCCTTATTTAGACCTAATTTGAGCATGGTATCGAAAGAACCCTGGTTAGCGGTTAATCTCTCAATGTTTTTTCCTGGTATTGGACAGCTCTATGCTGGCGAACAATTCAGGGGACTGGGACTTATCGGTGGCGAACTGCTACTAAGTGCGATCGCAATTTGGTCTATTTTTAGTCCCACAGGTAATACTGTTACTGGTTTAATGTGTTTATTTTTAGTTGCAATTATCTATATTTTTAGTTTATTCGATGCTTATAGTTGTGTGAATCAGCAACTCAATGTACAGAGTGCGGAGAAAATTCCTAGAACTAAGAAAGACCCTTGGTTCGCTCTTTTCCTTTCTCGTATCCTACCTGGTCTAGGTCAGTTGTATACTGAAAAAGCAATTTTAGGTGCAGTTTTTCTCTCACTAATCATTATTATTTCTGGTCTCGCTAAGTTCTTTTCTAACCTAGTTATCTTTATTCCCCTCATCTCAGCAGTAGCTTGTTACCATGCCTTTGTCTCTTTTCCCAGGCAGCGAGGACGAAGCCAATCTCTCATTACACTACTTACTCTATTAATTCTTACATTTGGTCTAGTTGTGACGTACCTTCCTCAATGGATTCAACAAGAAGTTGAACTTTTTGAAATTCCTAGTAAGTCAATGTTACCAACCCTCCAGGTTGGAGATAGAATTTTCGTCAAAAAATCTAGTAGTTACTCACCGCAAAAAGGAGATGTAATTGTCTTTAAAGCACCTGAGTCCGCAAAAACCCTGGAAGCTGAAGCCGACCAAACCAATAGCAAAGAAGAACAATTTTTTGTGAAGCGAGCGATTGGTCAACCAGGGCAAATTGTCCGCGTCGATAATGGCTTGGTTTATATTAACGACCAACCTTTGCAAGAAACTTATATTGCACAACCACCCGCTTATCAATGGGGACCAGAGCAAGTTCCAGCTCAGTCATATTTTGTCATGGGTGATAATCGCAATAACAGTTTCGACTCCCATATTTGGGGGTTTCTGCAACAGCATTACATTGTGGGTCGAGCTTATAAAGTTTTTTGGCCACCAGGCAGAATTCAGTCGCTCCTGGATGGAAATTGAGTCGAATGGCAATGAGAGAATGCTGATGATGCAAATACAGTCATAACACTCGCATCTCTTGCTTATGGGTCAGGCGTCTCCCCTGCTAAAGCTACAGGGCGAGTAAGATGCCCACTCCACCAGAAGACTATTTCTGCTCTCATTGGGATACACCCAACTCCACCCCATTAAAATTTCAACCCAACACCGCCTTGTACGGAAACCGCAGCTCCTCCCCCATTGCGGAAGGCATCGAAGGCAATAATGGCATTACCAAACAGTACAGTATTGCTATTGGGAACAACGTAATCCACACCCGGTTGCAGTACAAAGCTCGTCTTATCTCCCACTGGCGAAGGCGTATCACCACTGGCAAAGGAAACACCTGCTCCTACGTAAGCATCTGTTTGCCAGTTGATCGGAACGTCATAGGATATTGTTGGCACAACAGCCGTACCAGCACCGATGAGAGCTTGGGCGCGAAGGGATAAAGGAAGTTCTACAAGCTTGTATCGGACTGCAATCACTCCCCCCACTTGCTGGCTACCCCCGGTAATTCCACCGGTGACGCCAGCCCCCACATAGCTCCCGTAGGCGGCTTGAGCAGAGGCGGGTTGAGTAAAGAAGGCAAAACTTGCGGCAGCGACAAAACCTCCGAGAGCAATGCCACTCAGTCCGGCAAACCAGCCTTTAGAATGAACCATATCCTTACTCCTCAACATGTATAAAGCCGCATGCTTGGTTTGTTGCAGATTTTATCCTAATTTGTAGAGGAAGCACATCCTATTGAGTAAAGTATGTCTGTTCTACCTGGGATGATAAAGCACTGTACTCTAGAGAAAGCGATCGCCTACACGACTAGTCAATGCGATCGCTCAATCAAACCCAAACAGACTATTACACAAAATCTTCGACCAGCAGCTCAACTCTCTAAGATGCTAGATCGTACAACCTTAAGGAAAATAGAGCAAGAGCAATCACTACCCTCGTAAAGTAAATAGGAATGAAAGTCTCTGATGCAAGAATTTTTCAGTGAAATTCTTGCATCTCGTTAGATGAAAAATAGTCTTTCAGTTATACTACAAAGCTTAGCCTATCTAATTCCTAGCCAATCTAGCAGACAGGGTTTTATTGAAGAGGTTTGGTATTAGCAAAAGTAATGACAGCTATCTTTAATCGTTAATCAAATTCACTTACCGATTTTTCCATACCAAAACGGCTTCAACATTTTTCATAAAAACCCAATTGTTTTACAATTTCTTAATAAAGCTTTTTCCCGAAATTTGAGGATACACCAATGCCTGACATTGTTGATATTGCCGTGAGTGCTGGCTCATTCCAGACGTTAGTCGCAGCCGTGAAAGCAGCTGGATTAGTAGAGACACTGAAAAGCCCCGGTCCTTTCACAGTCTTCGCACCGAATGACGATGCCTTTGCCAAACTGCCACCAGGAACTATACAAACCCTACTACAAAATATTCCTCAGCTCGCTAGAATTTTGACGTATCACGTTGTTTCTGGCAAGTTGACAAAAGCAGATTTAGACAAGGTAGATTCAGTAACATCGGTTGAAGGTTCACCGATCCGAATTGATACATCGGATGGTTTTGAGGTAAAAAATGCTACAGTTCTTGCGCCAGACATTGAAGCAGATAATGGGATAATTCATGTTATTGACACTGTTATCTTAATGGGCTGATTAGTTCTTCTGCATTATGGGCAAAGTATTCTGAAACATTTGCTAGTTACTCATCTAGTGTTTGTCTCTGAATGCTTTGCCCATAACTAGAATTTTTTAGAATTACTAGAACATTTTCAACTTAAGTGGGATAACAGTGAAAAAAATCTTGATTATCGAAGATGAAGCCATTATCCTCCTTGGTACGTTGAATCTACTACGGCAAAATGGCTTTGATGTCATTACTGCTAAGGATGGGCAGGCTGGAGTAGAGTTAGCTAAAGAATTTCTCCCTGACCTGATTTTGTGTAATATCAGATTACCAAGACTGAGAGGTGATGAAGTTTACAAAGAGTTGCAGAACGACCCAAACACTACAGAAATTCCATTCATTTTTATAACTGCACAAAACACTTCTGTCGAGATTGAAAGATTGCGAAAACTAGGCGCTAAAAACTTTCTGATAAAACCGTATCTCTCCCAAGAATTACTGCAAGCGATCGCTAAAATTTTGGGTTACTAGAGAACCAGCCAATGCACTACCGCCTCACCTCTCTCAGCCTTGCCACTGCTACTCTACTGCTGTCGCTCTCTACTCCCCTTTTCCCACTTACCTTGAAGTTTGAGCCTTTGGTAGTTCAGGCGCAAATGATTGAAGAGCAAGAACCTGGGGCAGAGAAGTGGTTTTTAGAGGCTTATCAGCTATGGCTCAAAGGCGACTATCCAGCAACATTGGAAAAACTCCAGCAAGATTTAGCCGGGTTCAGACAAGAGGGCGATCGCGCGAGAGTTGGAGCTGTCCTCACCTATATTGGGATAGTTTACCGTAGCATGGGACAGTATATTCAAGCCCTAGAGTACTCTCAGAACGCTTTAGCTATTCTTAGAGAAGTTGCTAAGTTGCCTAACAGCGAACGAGCCACTGCATACACCTGGGAAGGGAGAACCCTTAACAATATTGGGTTGGTTTACAGTTACTTGGGTCAATATACCCAAGCCTTGGAATACTCTCAGCAGGCTTTAGCAATCAATAGAGAAGTTGGAGATCGCATCTGGGAAGGGAGAACCCTCAACAGTATTGGGCTAGTTTATGACAGCCTAGGACAATACGCCAAAGCGCTAGAGTTTTACCAGCAGGCCTTAACCATTGTTCAAGAAATTAATAACAAGGCAGGGGAAGGGACAACCCTCAACAACATTGGGTTAGTTTACTACAACTTGGGACAGTACCCTAACGCGATTAACTTCTATCAGCAAGCCTTATCCCTTCGCAGGAAAATTGGCGACAAGGCGGGGGAAGGGGCTACCCTCAACAACATGGGGGGAGTCTACCACCACCTGAAACAGTACATCAAAGCCCTGGAGTTTTATCAACAAGCCTTAGCCATTTTCACAGAAATTGGCAACAAAGCAATGGAAGGGACTACCCTCAACAACATTGGGGCAATTTACCGCAACTCGGAACAGTACGCCAAAGCTTTGGAGTTTTATCAACAAGCCTTAGCCATTCACACAGAAATTGGCAACAAGGCAATGGAAGGAACTACACTCAACAACATTGGGTTAGTTTACAACAGTTTAGGACAGTACCCTGAAGCGTTGGAATTTTTTCAGCAAGCG
>DATNPC010000337.1:0-5309 GCA_036703375.1 Allocoleopsis sp. | reverse complement strand
GCCGTCACGGCGACCAAATGGAACGCTTACCCAACGGCTACTACCGCGCCCGCGGACGGGTTGACGATACCATGAACTTGGGTGGGATTAAGGTCAGTTCGGCAGAAATTGAGCATGCTCTCAATACTGTAGAGGAAATCTGCGAAACAGCCGCGATCGCAATTTCTCCTCCTGAAGGAGGGCCGAGCCAATTAGTCATCTATGCCGTAGTTACACCGGAGTCTCACAAGGATAAACAAACGCTCCAGTCTGACTTACAAAAAGCGATCGCACACCATCTCAATCCCCTGTTCAAAATTCGCGACCTCGTACTGGTCGATGCCTTACCCCGCACGGCTTCCAACAAAGTAATGCGTCGGGTACTGCGCGATTCCTACTCTGCATCCTCTGTGCTTGGAGCAGTTCGTTCACTATAGCTGTCGCTATCACAGTGAGGACAGATGTAACAGGTGAAACGACCACGTATCAGCAATCATCCTTCTGTCCTCTACCCTCTACCCTCTGCCTTCTGCCTTCTGCCCTCTGCCCTCTGCCCTCTACCCTCTGCCTTCTGCCTTCTACCCTCTGCCTTTTGCTCTATATGCTCGACGTATACATCATCTCAGCAATCCGTACCCCAATCGGTCGATTTGGCGGCATCCTTGCCAGCCTTTCCCCAGTAGACTTAGCGGCCCACGCCATGCAAGCGGCATTAGCCCAGGCAGAACTACCAGCAGAGGTATTAGACCTTTACATCTTTGGTAATGTCCTAAGAGCAGGACACGGACAGTTATTGCCCCGTCAAGCGGCGCTCAAAGCTGGGATTCCCGAAGCTGTCAACGGATATGCGATCGATATGGTTTGCTCTTCTGGAATGATGAGTTTGATGAATGCAACCATGGCGATTCGAGCTGGAGAAGCAGATATAGTTCTCGCCGGAGGGATGGAATCGATGTCCCAAACTGGCTTTTTTCTCTCTCACAGAGCTAGATGGGGGTACAAATCCCTGTTGGGTGGCCCCGAACAGCTAACGGACTTATTAATCTCTGATGGGTTGACGGACTCTACCACAACGGAAGGCATGGGCGAGCAGGCAGAAGGCATTGCGACAACACACGGATTCAGCCGCAAGGACTTAGATGAGGTAGCGCTGTATTCCCATCAACGAGCCACTGCCGCAACTGAGCGAGGAAGCTTCAAAACCGAGATAGCTCCAATTCAGCTCGAAACCAAAAAAGGCACGCAACCGATCGATCGAGATGAGGGGATTCGTCCCGATACCAGTCTAGAAAGCCTTGCCAACCTTCGCCCCGCCTTCAAACCGGATGGAGTACTGACAGCAGGGAACAGCAGTCAGCTATCCGATGGCGCAGCCGCTTTGATTTTAGCCAGTTCCTCAGCCGTGGAACGATACGGACTCAAACCCATCGCTAAAGTTTTAGGTGGAACGTGGGCGGGTGGAGAGACGTGGCGGTTTCCAGAGATACCGATTGGAGCAGTGAAGAAGTTGTTAGAGAAGCTCAACCTCTCGATATCGGATGTGGATTTATTCGAGAATAACGAGGCATTTGCGCTGAGCAATTTACTCTTCAACTCCGTATTGGGCATTCCTCACGATAAGCTCAATGTTAACGGAGGTGCGATCGCATTAGGACATCCGATTGGAGCATCGGGAGCGCGACTCGTTGTCACCTTGCTCAACGCTTTAAGGGAACGCCATCAAACATTGGGTATGGCATCTCTCTGTCACGGTACTGGTGGGGGAACTGCGATCGCACTAGAACTGATTTAACTCCTATCAGATATAAGCGCTATCTATAGCAGTTCCCAATTGGGTTGAACACAGATTGTTCGTAGGGGCGATTCATGAATCGCCCCTACCATGTGTTCTATGCAACCGAGAACCGCTATAGTTTCAATCATCAGTATATACGTCTAGTTCACCCTCCATTTGAGTTACTTCCCATCGTGTTTGTGTACCCTCTCGCCAAAAACGCAATCCCAATTTTGCATCTCCAACACCCAAATTCTTCAGTTCTAAATCGGGCAACCAATCAGGTAGCAAGGGTTGTACCTTTAACCGTCGATTAGGTGCATCGGCGTCTAATCCAAGCATAGTGCGGATAAGTAAGAAAATTGAGCCGGCTGCCCATGCCTGGGGAATATTAGCATCGGTGTAAGGTACCGGAAAGTTATCAGAGGTACGTTCAAGTCCGCCAAAGAGTTCTGGCATCCGTCCCGCCTCAAAGTAACTGGCGGCGGCAAAAATTCCTTCAGCAACTCGGTTGGCTTCTTGGTGATAGCCGTAGCGCTTCAGTCCTGCGGCAATTGAAGAATTATCGTGAGGCCAAACGCTACCTCGTTGATAACTAATTGGGTTATAGCCTGCATTTTGAGATGAAAGAGTTCGCACCCCCCAGCCGCACCACAAATCGGGTTGAAACAGCCGATCCACAAGCTTTTCTGCCCGTTCTTTCGGCACAATGCCAGACCATAAAAGATGACCGGGATTTGAAGCAATAGATTTAATTTGTTTCTTTTTGTTATCTAAGCCGAGACAGTAAAAGCCTTCATCTTCCATCCAAAAGCGATCGTTAAATCGTTGATACAAATCATCAGCTTTCTGGCGCAAAGACTCTGCTCGATTTTTTTCTCCCCATATCTCATAGAGATTGGCGGCACGCAACCATGCATCGTAAACATAACCTTGCACTTCACAGGTTGCAATCGGTGGATCGACTAAACAACCATCGGGGTAAACCATTGATTGACCCGAATCTTTCCACGCTTGGTTACGCAAGCCATCCTTAGAATGAGTTATATATTCCACGAAGCCATCATTATCAAAATCGCCATATTTATCGATCCAGGTTAATGCCTTCTCAAAGGAGGTACGGCACTCATCGAGCATATTGCGATCGCCATTCCAGCGATAAGCTTCAGCTAGAGTAATAATCCAGAGGATAGTCGTATCTACTGTTCCGTAGTAAGGCGTGTACGGTAGTTTGTGGAGTTGGGTTAATTCGTCACACCGCAGTTCGTGCGGCATTTTCCCTGGCTGGGCATCGCGCCAGTCATCTACTTCGGTTGCTTGTAACTGAGCTAATCTCAAAAGAGTGCCACGAGCAAACTCGTGGTAAACCGCCATGGTTTGCAAGCTAACTGTAACCGAGTCGCGCCCGAAGACGGCAACAAACCAAGGAATGCCAGCAGCAGGCATCCAGAAGTCATGGCCGTTGTCCTTCACCTTAATCCGCAGCGCCCCCATGTCTGTGAGTGCCTGCTGATAGTAGCCTGTAATATCTGCATTGGATGAGTGCAATTGAGTCGCACTGTTGAGGAATTCATCCTTCACTCTTCCAGCTTCGGTTTCATGAGGTTGAGAACAGGTATGTTGGGGTTTGAGAACATCCTCACCAGCTATCGCTATAAAGTTGATGCAGGTGTGCCACGTTTTACCCGGATCGAGAACAATATCAAAATGAAGACGACCATTGGCATAGTTTGGTTTTGAACTGAAATTAACAGGTTCAGTAATTAAGCTTCTGTAAAATGAGCCGTTACGATAATCGGTGGTTAGTGCGCCATCTTTCCAAGTTGTTTGTGTCTCGCCTCGCGTGAGGATTTGCTGCCCCTTGACTTCAAAGATATCAGCAAAGTCCGAGCGGATGGCAAGCATGAGTTGAAGTTTAACTTGTTCGGAGTGATAGTTGGTGATGTCAATATCTTCATGCATACCCTCAGCAACGTCGCGCCGGATCGTCACGATTAGAGAATCTCGGGGCAACGTTCCATTGACTGTTGAAAAGGCGGAGTTAGTAAATTGGTAAAGCGCACTATGATAGTTGATATTGCTAGAGGCTAATCGAATGAGAGGACAGCGATTCAGGGAAATTTCATAATAAGAAATCAACCGCGTATCGTGTACGAAGAAACCTTGAGCCAAATTGTCATCGATCGCTCCATTAGTATCGGTGACGAGAAACGTGGAGCCATCGTTAATCGTAATTTGCCCAGAATTGACGGAAACTTTTGTTGGCATACTCGATTTATCAAAAGGCGATCGCTGTGCAGTTTGGTTAGCTATTTGACAGTATTTAATTACCTGCTAATTCTGCCAGTTTTATCCCGGCTTATTGGCAATTGAACGAGCCATTTGTAAATGCTCTCGGAGTGTTGGCAAAATCTGGGCTGCCCAAGCTTTCACATCTCGATCTTCGCCATGCTGAGCTTCCATCGGGAATCTAAACGACACATCCCCTTCATGATCTTCAACCATATACTTCATGTACGTTTGGTCGAAATTCTTACCCGATAGGTTGGACAGCATATCTCTCACTGCCTTGAACTGGACATCAAGATCGCTAGGAATGGTGACATTTTTTTGAGCAGCCAAGCGTTTAAGTTGGTTATTTCCTTGCGAATGATCCCGAATCATCCGCTGTGCAAACTGCTTTACGTCACTGCTAGCTGCCCGTTGTTGTGCTAACTGCCCAAGTTCTACTTCCAGCTTTCCATCTTGAGCAGCTTCGGTTATAAACTGTTTGTCTGAATCGCTAATGCTGCTCTGCTTAGTCTGAGCTACAGACGACAAGGTCAAAGAGACAAATACGCCAGCGGTTACTACAGCAGCAGTTATAGTAGATATCGTTGTTTTTCTGCTCATTATACTCATTAAAATTACAATTGCTTGATGTTTAAAAGCAAACCTAAACCCCCTTCAAGCAATACGCCCAAAGGGGTGTACATGACAACTAACAGGCTACAAGATACTCAATACCATCTCTGCTTGGCTTGATTAGCGAGATTTATTTAGCTCTTGTTACGTTCACAGTATTGGGTTAGTGATGTAATTTCCTCTTTCTAAGGGACGAAGGAGAGGTTATTCTACAGGATATAAAAAAATTTCATGCTATTTTCATCTTCAGTGAGCAGTGAACAGTGACCAGTGACCAAGGCTTCAGGCGGCAATTTCTAACCGATGTGCTGATTGCTAGTAACTGACAACTGGTTACTGCTCACTGGCTACTGTGAAAGACCATGGTCACATTTGCAATAACGATTGAATTAACCCAATTAAATCAGGTGAACGAACTAGTGCAGCGCAGCGGAAATAATCCACCAGTTCAAAAATCTTAAAAAGCTTACCGTATAAGCTTTCTTCCCTTCTGCCTCCTGCCTTCAATCTTCAGGGTAAACGCATCTAAAATGATTTGACAAAGTCGAAATTTTATGTGTTCATTATGTTCACCTAGATTACCTTTCTGCCGACAATTGTTCTGGGTTTAACGGCTCGAAACTTCTGCTAAAACAACGGCATAAATTGCTAA
>DATNPC010000336.1:0-2885 GCA_036703375.1 Allocoleopsis sp. | reverse complement strand
TTAGCAATTTATGCCGTTGTTTTAGCAGAAGTTTCGAGCCGTTAAACCCAGAACAATTGTCGGCAGAAAGGTAATCTAGGTGAACATAATGAACACATAAAATTTCGACTTTGTCAAATCATTTTAGATGCGTTTACCCTGCCCCTATTCCTGGGAAACACTACTGGAATTGTGATAGAGAATGGCGAGAAGAATTCATTTATTTCCTCATGATAGACCGCTTTCACGATCGCCTCAACCGCACTCCAGTCCAAACGACTGAGCGTTCGATGGGTAGTGGGACTCAGGAGCAACTCAAAAAGTTCTGTGGGGGAACTATCAATGGTATACTAAACCATTTGGATTACATCCATAATTTGGGCTGTACGGCTCTGTGGTTAAGTCCTTTGTTTGAAAACAACGACGATTCAGACAAATACCACGGGTACTCCATTCAAAACTATTTAGATGTCGATCCGCGTTTTGGTACTAAACAGGATCTAATTGATCTGGTAGATGCAGCTCATAAGCTGGGTATGCGAGTATTTCTTGATGTAGTGGTTAATCACTCTGGAGATAACTGGTCTTACCCAGGTGGATATCGCTACTATTACTCTAATGATACTCAATTTCCCTTTGGGGACTGGAGACGCTCTGACCGACCGATTCCAGAAGAACTGAGAAACCCCAATTACTATCACCGTCGGGGCGAAATTCGGAAATGGGATGACTATCCCGAAACTCAGCATGGAGACTTCTTTTCACTAAAAGATTTTAATAATGACGAAGATGGAGATGGTCTGCAACTCATTGAGGTTTTGATCAAAGCCCACTGTTATTGGATGCGGGAGGCTGACATTGATGGATTTCGGATGGATGCTGTCAAACACCTCGGCGAATTACCAGTATCTCGTTTTTCTTCAGCCATCCGAGAATATGCTTACCGTCTAGGCAAACGCTGGTTTTTCTTGTTTGGCGAACTGGTAGCAGGTGACGATGCAATTAACCGATATATTGGACCAAATACTCCAAAAGATATTGGTGATAAAACTATTTATTTTGGTCTAACCTCAGTTCTAGATTTTCCGCTCTACGGGACACTGCCTGGAGCAATTAAAGGACTGAGTTCTCCAAGTAGCTTGATTAACCGCTATGAGGGTTTGAGAAATAATGCTCTTAGTCGGGGAGAATTGAGTCGTTATCTAGTCACCTTTGTAGATAATCACGATCAGATAGGACAAGATTATAAACGGCGATTTGGGGCAGATGCTCCCGATCGGCAAGTGATCGCGGGGATTGGTTATCTGCTATGTGCCTTGGGCACTCCTTGCATTTACTATGGAACCGAGCAAGGTTTTTCCGGTAAAGGTCAGGGGGATGAATTTATTCGAGAAGCAATGTTTGACCTAAATAATCAACAGGTCAATTATCTCAACTCGAATTGTAAAATCTATCAGGAAATTGCCAATATCGCTCAAATCTTCAAACAACATGAAACCTTAAGATTTGGTCGAATGTACTTTCGTGAAATCTCAGGCAATGGTTGTAACTTTGGTCTCCCCCAAGGTCAGCCCTGCAGTTTAGCTTTTTCTCGGATTTTAGCTTTCAATGAGATTCTGATAGCTTACAACACCTCTACCACCGAGCGTCGGAGTGATTTTGTTATTGTAGACCGTGACATTCAGAAGAGTGATGGTCAAATGAAATTTCTTTATGGAAAAGAGGGAACTGTTCGTGTTCAAAAGCATCCAGATTTTGGCGACTCATCACTATTTGTCAGACTTGAGTTGGAACCAATGCAGTTTGTGATTTTAACATGAATGGCACAAAGTTTAAGCGCGCTCGCCTTTCTCTCTGCCCATTCCCCCAACTGGATGGGTAGCAGGCCTTAGTGAGTGGGTTTCCAGCTATGCGCGATCGCATTCCAACCCCTTGCCTCAGCTACCTCTGACAGAAAATGGAAGAGTGCAACTTCGATACAATACCCAGTTGTATCTAAAACCAGAATTTGAATCAATTACTGTTTAACGATTTTCAGCCATTAGTGGCGATCGCGACTACCCCCACTGCCGCTCAACGCTTGCAACCCCTGTGCCAAACCAGTGGTGCAACGCTTTGGGTACCAGACTCGCTCAACACCCTCGAACACGTTCAAGTCTACACGGGTTCTCTCAAAGCCCACGTTGCATCCCTGTGGCATCAGCACCGCGCTTTTGTCTTCTGCCTCGCCACTGGAGCAGTCGTGCGACTGATAGCCCCTCTTCTACAGGATAAATCTCGCGATCCAGCCGTTGTAGTTGTCGATGAGATGGGCCAGTTTGTCATCAGTTTATGTAGCGGACACCAAGGCAAAGCTGACCAACTCGCAAGGCTTATCGCTCATCAACTGGGGGCAACACCCGTTTTAACTGGTGCTTCTGCTGGGTTAGGTTTACCAGGTATAGATATCCTCGGCGTTCCCTTCGGTTGGCAACGCGGCGAGGGAGATTGGACAGGGGTGAGTGCCGCAGTGGCAAAAGGAGAACCCGTTCAAGTTATTCAAGAAGCCGGTTCTACGTTATGGCAAAATTATCTTCCCAAGGGGCATCCATTTCAGTTTGACTTCTCTGAAGATACCGCTACTGCCTCACCGTTGGGCGATCGAGAAAACGCAAATCTCGATTGGACACCTCAAGCCAAAATTTGGATTAGTGCTACTCAACGACAAGTCTCACTGGAATCGAATCCGCCGGAGGTTCAGTGGCATCCCCGCGTCTTGTGGGTAGGAATTGGTTGCGAACGTGGAACATCCAAGGAGTTGATTGAGACAGCCATTAAGCAGGTATGTCAGAGCAATCACTTAGCAGAAAGCGCGATCGCAGGAATTGCTACCATCGATCTCAAAGCCGATGAAGAGGGATTAGTTC
>DATNPC010000335.1:0-2189 GCA_036703375.1 Allocoleopsis sp. | reverse complement strand
TTAGCAATTTATGCCGTTGTTTTAGCAGAAGTTTCGAGCCGTTAAACCCAGAACAATTGTCGGCAGAAAGGTAATCTAGGTGAACATAATGAACACATAAAATTTCGACTTTGTCAAATCATTTTAGATGCGTTTACCCTGGTTAGGATAAAAAATCTAGGAGAGTTTTCTGGCACCAGTAACTCTTCTTGTTAAAGCTTTGATAATAGCGGTGTGCAATATTGGCAAAGCACTTCTTACTTGAAGATTGAGATGCTGTTCCATATACCTCTTGGGATGAACAACAGAACGTCGATCCGCACAAGTATTTTCAAATTCGCTTTTCAGGCGCTGGTTACTTTCCAAATAGTCCTTAAAGTCAACATCTATCCCTAAAACTTCTTGCACGTTAAATTGTTTGAATACAGCTAACCAACTGCCTACTCCACAGCCTACATCTATCACTGACTGGGGGTGAATTAGTTCTAAGAGTAAAGGAATTATTTCTTTAGCCGACCGTCGAGAACCGTAGTATTCGTTAAGGTTTTCATAAAGATCTGATAAAACTTTTTGTGACTCTCTCTTTTTGGGAAAAAATAATTTCATGTGGATTTTTCCATAACACCATTATTCAATGGCACGAAATATCCCTGTTTTTCAAAAATGAGTATGGTTCAAACTGAGAACCTATGCTACCATAGCCAATCAATTTTTTTATTTCCCATAATTTTTATGTTATAAAAATTAAAAAAAGACTAAAAAACAGTAAAAAATAGATAATCTTTCAGTTATTAAGAACCCAAATCGACAAGTTACTATTGATAAGCTTATCTACATTTCGCATCCGTATAAAATAAGACTCCTACACAAGCAGATTAAGCCGTTGCAGAATATCGATCTGATTTGATTATTGATAGCGCGAGGAACACACGTTGCTATCAGTTCATTTAGCGATCGCTTTCAATCTCTTTAGGAACGCTCTTGCTGACTCGGCTGCCCGATCGGGCATTTCCTTCCCTATTTGCATCTATCGCTTCTGATTGCCCTGTTTATAGAGCGCCTCCTCTCTGCCAAAGCATTGGTTGCTTGGCTGATGCGGGGTATCATTGCTGTAGCGATCGCATTTCAGGTCGCTTCGGTTACAATGCCTTTTTACCTAGAAGATATTCAGGGTCAGTTATTGCCGCCTCAGCCTAGCTTGCACTTTCACCTAGGTGAGCGCTTGACCAACCTTGCTTGTCTAGTTAAAAGTTCCATAGTAGAAGTAACACGAGCTCTTCTTAAACCTCTAGCTCGGTGCGATAGAAACCTTGACACAGCCTAACAATCGACGAGAAGAAATTGAGCAAGTAGTAGTGACAGCCCAACAGATGCGCGAGATAGAAGGACGTATCTTCGAGGCAGGGATGCCCGTTGCGGCACTCATGGAAAAAGTTGCAGGATTGATTGCTGCTCGAATCCAGGCGCTTTACCCCCGTTCTGATGCGACTCATCGAGTGGGTGTACTAGTCGGGCCGGGGCATAATGGTGGCGATGCTTTAGTCGTGGCGCGAGAACTGCACCTGCAAGGCTACGAGGTGGTGATTTACCGTCCGATTGAAACGCTTAAGGAACTGACGGCTCAGCACGCGCAGTATGCCGCAAGTTTAGGGATTCCCTTTTACCAGCAGATCCAGCCGTTGCAGCATTGCGATCTGATTATTGATGGGTTGTTTGGGTTTGGGCAAACGCGATCGCTTTCGGGTGAAGTGGCCGATGCGATTAACCAGTTGAATCAATGGTCGCAACCTGTCGTGAGTATCGATCTGCCTTCGGGTATTCATACCGATACTGGAGCAGTTCTAGGAACGGCTGTTCGGGCTACCCGCACGTTTTGCTTGGGGTTGTGGAAGGTGGCATTTCTGCAAGACCAAGCGCTGGACTATATCGGTGAAGCCGAGTTAATTGACTTTGGCATCCCAGCCATGGACGTCTGGGCAATTTTAGGTCAGCCCGCAGGGATGATGCGGATGACAGCCGCTACTGTGCGCCATTATCTGCCGTTGCCTCGTCCAGCCGTTACCCACAAGTACAAGCAAGGGCATCTCCTCATCATTTGCGGTTCTCGTCGATATTCTGGAGGGGCGTTTTTAACGGGACTAGGAGCGCGGGCGAGTGGGGTGGGGATGCTCTCGATCGCTGTGCCAGAATCGCTCAAGTCCCTATTGGTC
>DATNPC010000334.1:0-4054 GCA_036703375.1 Allocoleopsis sp. | reverse complement strand
AGTTGCTCGATTGATGGAACTGCTTTCACCCAATCACGCCGCTCACTTGATCAGTATTGATGGCATCGGTGGTGTAGGGAAAACAACCTTAGCTGTAGAAGCCGCTTATCGTTGCTTGCGTGCCAGTTATAGGGATGAAACGTTCCCAGTCGCTCCCACCTTTGAGGCAATTATCTTTACCTCTGCCAAAGAATCCTACCTGACTCCCTTTGGTGTTTTGAAAAGCCTTGCTCCTCGACGCACGCTCAATGACCTTTTCCGACAGATTGCTCGTACTCTAGACGACTTAGACATTACCGGAGCCAGTTTTGTAGAGCAAGTAGACCTGATTAAAGAATCTCTGTCTCACCAGCGCACTCTAATGATTGTGGACAATCTGGAGACGGTCGAAAATCAGCAGGATGTTCTTGCCTTTCTTTACGAACTGCCACCTACGGTGAAAACAGTTATCACCACCCGCGAACAAATCATGTTTGTCCCCGTTCGTTTGACTTCGTTGCCCCAGCTAGATGCTCTCCACTTGATTCAGTATGAAGCGCAAGAGAAAGGAGTAACCCTGAGTTCAGCAGATTCTCAGGCTCTCTATAAAGGAACTGGAGGTGTCCCAGTCGCCATCAGTTATGCCATTGGACAGTTGGCGAATGGCTTCCCGATTGAGGAAGTGCTGGAACGAATGTCTCAAACCACAGGGGATGTTGCTCACTTTTGCTTTGAAAGTTCAGTCAAACCCCTACGAGGGGAAGCCGCGCACAAGCTTCTGATGGCGCTTGCTCTATTTCCCATGCCTGCATTACGGGAAGCCCTCGTTCAAGTGGCAGTACCGGATGCTGAAGCTGATGTCGTCAAGAATGCCTTAGCTCAATTGCGAGGACTTTCTTTGGTGAAGCATGAAGAAAACCGTTATGGCATTTTACCCTTAACTAAAGAGTATGCGCTTGCTGAATTGGCTGCTCACCCCGACTTTGAGCGTGAGGCACGCGATCGCTGGGTTAGCTGGTACTTAAGCTTTTCCCAAAAGTATAGAGGACAAAATGCCCAGGAGTGGCAGGCTCAGTTTGAGGGGCTAGAAGAGGAATGGTTGAATCTACAAGCGGTCATTGATTTTTGTGCGATCGAAGGACGCTACGGGGCTCTACTCGATCTTTGGCGGAACACGAAGGCATACACTCATATCATGGGTAGCCGGAAAAGTCGCTTGGGACATTGGGACGATCGCTTGATTTGGACAGCATCCCTGATTCAAACGGCAGAGCAACGAGGCGATTGGTCAATCCTTGCAGAGATTGTAGTGGATCGAGGCGAGACGCTCACGGCTATGGGAAAACCCACTCAGTTGGAAGAAGCCGATTCACTGTTCATGAAAGCTTGGGATCTACGGCAGTATCAAGATCGATTCTTTGAGATGAATTTGTCTAAACATCTGGCGATTCTCCGGATTCAACAGAGGCGATTTGATGAGGCTCAGTCGTGGCTCAACCAAACATTAGAGTTCTTAGAGGACACGGAACGACTAGAGGAACAACGACTACGATGGTTGACACAAATTCGTTACTATCAAGCCGAGATATGCTTTAAGCAAGAAGCCTACGGGCAAGCAAAATTGCTGTTTACAGAAGCCCTCAAATATGCTCAGATGATTGATTGGCGGCGAGCCATCTTTTCGATTCAAAATTGGTTGGCTGACATTGCGATTGTGCAAGGAGAACTGGACAACGCTCACAAACTTCTCACGGAAGGATTATATGTTGCTCAAGTCAACCAAGATAAGGTTCGCATTGCCTTCTGTCAGCATTCATTATCGAGTCTAGCTAGAGCGCACGGAAATCTATCTGAGGCGCGGCAGTGGGCCATTGAAGCGTTTAACAACTTTGAGGTTTTAGGAATGCTACCAGAAGCAGAAGAGGCACGCAGCTTAATCCTCACTCTTGATACAGCTCTTTCAGAAGGCAGCTAACATTCTGGAATAATGTGAATGTGATGCACACCAATCAGTAAATTGGTAGTTTGTCCGGTTGCCAAAAATTTCAGTCTTGCGGTGCTCAACCCCCTCTTTTTTCTGATATAGCTGTAGCCACCTTCATTAGGACGCTGCCTGCTTGAGAACACAAGTGATTATGATTAGCGATAATCACTGACTAGTGATTCCGGTATTTCTGCAAAATTGGGATGCACTCAGAGCGACAACACCCCATCACTCCATCTATTTTTAACCGAAAAGTATTGATTGCCTAGTGAATATGCTCGATTAGCCCTTCAGTTTCATCATCATTGCTGCTTCATCCCAGTAGGACGACACCTTTTGAATCTTGCCGATGTCATTAATCTCAAAGACACTGATTCCTTCAGCTATGGCATGGCTACCGCTTTTTGCAACTACCTGCATCGTCCATTTGACAGCTGCCCCATTCTTCACAAAGAAAATGTTGTCTTTTGACAGTTCTATTTTTTCAAAGAAGTTAGACAATATTTTAAAAAACTGCTGAGAATCCTTATGTACAAGTTTTTTGGGGGTTCCAACTGGGTCATGGATGACAGCATTCTCAGAAAAAATATCTAGCCATCCCTCTGCATTCATAGCTGCCATATTGTCGAAATAAATGGTTAGCAACACTGTAATTTCTTCTATTGACACTTTGTTTTTCTCCACGTTTTTGTTTCAGTAGGTTACTAATTTGAGCTGGGGGATTTGAGACGACTATTCTTCAATCGACAAGGTAGCAATTTGACTTGAGAATACTCTGGCAGTGGATGTCCTTGGGCTTGTAAAAGCAGTCCTAGTAACGCTTGCAAGCTATCGTGTTTTCCGTTCTCGATAAACTGAAGAATTTCTAGTCAGGAAAAGTCGGTTAAAGAGCCTTGAGTACTTATAGTTTTTAGTTGAATGCTAGGAGTATGTCACAGGCAGCAGGCGATGAATGACCCATTGCACCTCGACCAAAGGTTTTTTCAAACAGTTGTTTCGTGCGATCGAACGCCTCAAGCCATTCTGCGCGATCGCCTCGCGTTCCCAATCCTGCTGAGTGATGGATCGAGCCACCCAATAGAGTTTGACAATCGTCCTGATATTGTCGATCGGTAGCAATATGAGCGTGCAGGACTGCATCAATTTCTTTGGTAGGTACCAGTCGCATACCCGGATATTGCTGTGCTAGGAATAGAAACAAACCGTACTGCCAGATAGCACGCGCTGCTTGCCCTGGAGTGAAGTCTCGTCCCTCGTCAGAGTTGAGCAGATGATAACAGATAGTTTGCCAATCGAGGGTTTGAAGCTTCTTTAGGAAACTATAATCCACAGCCAATTGTTTGTAACTCATCATCGGTCATATCCTCTTGAACGGTTTCGGTAATCTTGCGGTGTCCGGTTACATTTGCTCTGCTAAGCTGCATGTAACTTGTATGCGAGCAACAGCTCAAATAGTGAGCCATTCTGAGGCTTCTTTTTTGACTTGTGACTTTCTTAGAAGTTCTCTATTTTGGCGATCGCAGCCAATACGCTCTCAACGTTCCAAGCATCGTTGTAACGAATACCATTGATGAATAACGTTGGAGTAGTGATGACACCATTGCGTAAGCCACTTTCAATGTCTTCGTTGACGCGATCGGCATAAACGTGCCTCCACATTGCTTGGAGAAACTGCGGCATATCAAGTCCTAGATCGTTGGCATACTCGACGAGATAACCGTTATCCAATGCCTGCTGATGCTCGAACAGTGTGTCGTGTATCTGCCAAAACTTTCCTTGCGCGGCGGCGGCTTCGGCGGCTTCGGCTGCCTTTTGAGCCTGGGAATGGATCGCCGTCTGGGGAAAGTGGCGGAAGATAAAGCCTAGACGATTGCCGAGTTCTTGCTGAATTGCTTTGATCATCCTGTGAGCCTCACCACAATCAGGAGACTGGTAGTCGCCGTACTTTACTAGCACTACTGGGGCGTCGAGTGTTCCTTGGATGCGATCGCGTTCGGAGGGAGGAACAGATAGCCGATGACGCTCATTTGCCTGACTCATTGGAGTGAAAATGATTCGTGACAACGACAAGTGATTTCTCTAAAGTGATAC
>DATNPC010000333.1:0-16291 GCA_036703375.1 Allocoleopsis sp. | reverse complement strand
CTCCCCCGCTTTCTTTTTATTCAGTAACTGAGTCACGCCAATTAACTTGCCATCGGCATTAAAAATTGGCATGCACAATAAGCTACAAGTGCGATATCCGTTGAACTGATCGGATGCTTTAGAAGTAGCGGCATCGGGATGATTATACAGGTCAAACGGAATATTCAACGGCCGACCCGTTTGAGCCACTTTACCTACAAAACCCACTCCCACTGGCACTCGCCGTTCCTTAAACGAACCATCTGGCTGCTGAATTTTTGCCCACAATTCATTCGTCTGGTCATCCAATAACCATAGGGTGCTGCGATCGGCATTCATCAGTTTTTTCGCTTCATCCATCACCCGCTTGAGGGTTTCTTCTAAATTCAAACTACTCGATGCTAGCGATCGCGTTGCTTCTAACAGTGCCTCTGCCGCACGCTGTTTCTGCATTGCCACATAAAACGAGCGAGAACTTTCCAAAATGAGGCGAATTAAAGGAGAAAATTCCTCAAATAGGGTTTCATCGTCCTGAGTGAATCCCCACTTGTCAATCCGTTCGCTTAAGGGTTTGCCATAGCAGTAATCGGGCTTTAACTTATTGAGCAACTGCACAACCGCGACCAAATCTCCCTGCTCGTTCAACAGGGGAAGCGTCAGCATACTATAGGTGCGATATCCCGTCCGTTTATCTGATTCCTTGGCAGCGCCAGAGCGACAGTCGTTATAAAAGTCAAAGGGAATATTGATAACTTTTTTAGTCGTCGCGACTTCTCCAGCAATGCCGCGATCGAGCGGCATGCGAATTTCTAACGAGCCATTACCATCATCTTTCGCCACAATTGACCAAAGTTCGTTTTGTTCTTCATCTAGTAAAAAAATCGAAGTTCGGTCTGCTGACAATAATTCGCCAACTTTCAAGGTAACGGCACTGAGCATTTCATTAAAAAACTTCTCAAACTCTAGGTTTTCAAAGCTCAGCATTGATAAAGTCTGGTAGACAACACGTAGTTTGTTTTCTACCTGACTCATCTTTCTTTTAAAGTTTTTCGGATTAAGAGGAGCTAAAACCTCAGAGAAATTAAGACTTCGGGGTGCTAATGCGGTAGATGACATCGTTTTCATGTTGCGACCAATCTCTGACAATCCAAACAATTGCAACTTGCTCACGGTGAGCTTAGAATACCCTTCCTCTCTTCCCCAGAGCCGACTATCAATCGCAGAGGCAAGAGTGAGGATTGGTGATGGAGTGATGAAAAAACTTGCAGGAGTTAATCTTATGTGGGAAGAGAGGTACTAACTATAAAGTTCAACATAACGGTATTGGCTTATGTCAGGAACTCTGTTTTTTCTCTGGATACAGTAAACTACAGCTGAAGTTGGCGCATTCCGGATTCCCGAACCGACTTTTAGGGAAAAGCGACTCTTGGTTCTGGTCTGTATTTTCGAGTATAGAAAAGAAAAAAGCGTTTTAAGACCTAAAAATTCGTGGGCTTAATCTAGAATATTCAGGACTTTTAGGTGAGGGAATAGAAAAATTCAAAAAATTCAAAAAATTCGTGTTATCGTAATCAAAAAAGATTGATACAGGCGTGCTTGATGACCGATCCAACAGTCTTAGAACTCGTACAACGGGCGGATAGGTGGACTGTCCGAAAGACAGGGAAAGGTCTCGCACAGGTGCAAAAGGCTATCCTCGAACAGGCACTGGAAGGTCAAAGACTCAAGGATATTCGAGTGTCTGGCTATAGCCCCAGCACGGTGAAGCAAGAAATTGCGCCAAAGCTGTGGAAGCTGTTATCGGAGGTAACTGAGCAACAAGTCCGGATTAGGACGGTGCGGTTAGTTTTGGAGAAATTGCCCGAACAAATCCCTACCCGGTTATCTCCGATGAGTGAAGATCGATCGCGCGATCGCAAGCAAACCCTAACTCCGGAATTGGAACTACCAGGGGGTCAGGTACCTCTAGATTCACCCTTTTATGTTAAACGTCCTGCGGTTGAATCCGACGCTTACAAAGAAATCGAGAAGCCAGGAAGTCTGATTCGGATTAAAGCCCCTAAGCAAATGGGCAAAACCTCGCTACTCGCTCGGTTGCTGCATCAAGCAGAACAGCAGGGTTCTCGATGTGTGGTATTGAATTTTCAGGATTCCGCAGAGAGCCGAGTTTTCGCCAACTTAGATGTATTCTTACAGTGGTTTTGTGCGACTGTCACCAACGCTCTACGGCTGCCTATTGAGCTAGATAGCCACTGGAGCGAGTTTTTGAGTAGTAAAACCAACTGCACGAATTACTTTGAAGAGTATCTCTTGCCAGCGATTGGTGTTCCCCTGGCGCTGGGATTGGATGCCGTGGACGAAATTTTTCCCTACGAGAAAGTCGCAGAGGATTTCTTTCCCTTATTGCGAGCTTGGCATGAGAATGGCAAGCAAAGCGAAATCTGGAAAAACGTTCGGCAAGTTATCGTGCATGGCACAGAAGTCTATATCCCCTTAAGTAACGACCAATCGCCGTTTAATGTAGGGCTACCTGTTGAGTTATCGGAGTTGGACGCCGCTCAGGTACAAGATTTAGCAACGCGACATGGTGTCCATTTCACCTCGACAGAGATCGATCGCTTAATGTCGATGGTGGGAGGCCATCCACATCTAGTGCGGCTGGCGCTTTATAAAATTGCCCGCCAAGATATCACGCTCGATCAAATCCTCAACGATGCTCCTCTGGCCACGGGAATCTATGCCGACTATTTGCGATCGCACCTGTGGAACTTGGAACAGTATCCAGAGTTAGCCAAAGCGTTAAAACAAGTGGTTGAAGCGGATGCTCCCGTTGAACTCCGGTCAGCGCTAGCGTTTAAGTTAAATAGTATGGGACTGGTACATCGACAGGGCGACTATGTCACAGTTCGGAACAATTTGTACCGTCAGTATTTTCGCGATCGGCTCGAATCTGTCGTCTCAGATGCCCAAACACCCGAACAGTCCAGATTATCGTTTCCAGAACTAGCCGGAGAGTCCGATCTCGGAGAAAACGTCCTCGCTGCGATCGTATTTACTGATGTCAAAGACTCAACCCAAAAACAACAAAAGAACCAAAAGTCTACCTTAGCTGCAATCCGTCGCGACCAACAGCTCATGACCCAATTATGCGAGCAATTTGAAGGGCGAGCGATCAAATCTGTAGGAGATGGGTTGTTAATGTACTTTGTGAGTGCCGTTCAAGCCGTCAAGTGCGCTCAAGCTATTCAAAGCACTCTCCCGGTTGCGACTCCTGAACTATCTGAAGAAGATACACCGATAGAACCTCAAGATGAAGTGATTCTACAGCATCGAATTGGGATTCACTTAGCAGATGTCTACTTTAACGGAATTGATGTAGTTGGGGATGGCGTGAATATTGCGTCTCGCCTGCAAGCTGAAGCCGAACCTGGAGGAATTTGTATTTCCTGGATTGTCTATGAAGCGGTTAAAACTCATTTGCCATTGAATGTAATCCATATCGAACAGCGGAGTTTAAAAGGGATTTCAGACCCTATGTTGTTGTACCAGATTGCGCCATCAGTTTAACCCCATTACTGACTCTCTTCGCTAGAAACAGTAACTTCTGCGTTGACTTGCCCCTCAAGATAAAACACCGTTGCCAGAACTCCTACGTGTCGTTGGTGAAGGTTGCGATCGCTGCTATTGTACTGCTACTTTATTTTTTAAGCACAGGAAAAAAAGCTAATTTTATTGTATCTATCTATGACCATTGTGGTTGCCACTAATCCTTGGTTCAAGGTATTAAGCGGCTGCACTCAAGACGGCGTTATTGGCTAATTTGCCGTCTTCCATATGCACAATGCGATCGGCAACATCTAGAATCCGATTGTCATGGGTAACGAGCAAAATTGTACAGCCCTGTTCCTTGGCTAAGGTTTGCATCAGGTTTACCACATCTCGACCTGATTTACTATCCAGCGCTGCGGTTGGTTCATCGGCGAGTACAATTTTGGGATGGTTGACTAAGGCACGCGCGATCGCTACTCGTTGTTTTTGTCCGCCGGAAAGGTCATCGGGATAGTAGTTGAGACGATGCCCTAAACCCACATGGTCTAACATTTGAGCTGAACGCTCTTTCATTTCTTGCAAGGACAAATGATTGTGCAACTCTAAACCCATTTTGACGTTTTGTAGAGCGGTGAGACTGCCGTGTAAGTTGTGTGCTTGGAAGATATAACCATTACTCCGCCGTGCTAAGGTTAGCTCCTTAGAACTAGCACCGCAAAGTTCTCGTCCTAAGGCTTTTAAGCTACCAGTTTGGGCAGAACGTAATCCACCAACTAGGGTGAGTAAGGTGGTTTTACCAGAGCCAGAAGGGCCAGTCATGATGACAATTTCGCCTGCGTTAATTTCTAGGTTGATATCGAATAAAACTTGTTTGCGTAATTGACCGTGACCGAAGAAGTGATTGAGGTTTTGGATGAAAATTACGGGTTTAGACATGGTAGGATTAGGTAATGGGTAATATCGAATCAGTTTGTATTGGAATCTTGTTTTTTTAACGCAGAGAGCGCAGAGGGAGACGCGGAGGAACGCAGAGGTTTTTGAATTAGTTCGATGCCAATGAGAATGATCTGATTGGTGCTGAAAGTCTTTCTCTTTCCCTATTCCCTAAAACATATCCGCAGGGTCGGCGGATTGGAGTTTGCGAGTCGCGATCGCTCCGGAGATAGCGCACATAATGATGGTGAGAATCAGGACAGTTGCGGCTCGCGAGGCTTTCATATAAATGGGAAGTGCGGTGGCATTTGCGGCGAGTTGGTAAAGCCCAATGGGTAGAACTAAACCGGGAATAAAGCCTAAAAAGGCGAGAATAATTGCTTCTTCAAAGACTACGGCGAGGAGATATTGATTGCGATAGCCCATAGCTTTGAATGTGGCATATTCTTTCATGTGGCTGTTTACGTCTGTTGAAAGCACTTGGTAAACAATCACTACCCCCACCACAAATGCCATGCCTGTCCCTAATCCGAAGATGAATCCAATCGGGCTTTCCTGCTTCCAGTAACTTTCCTCAAATTCGATATATTGTTGATGGGTGAGAACTCTTACATCACTGGGGAGATGGGATTTTAGGGCAGCGGCAATTTGTTCGGGATTGTAACCGGGTTCGAGTTTAATTAAGCCGAGATTGATGCTGACGGCTTGCCGACGTGGAAATAGTCGTAAGAAGGTTTGATCGCTGGCAACTAGAATTCCATCAGCACCAAATGAGGCTCCTAGTGAAAATACTCCGGCAATCGTGATGGTGCGCCGCTCGACTTCGGTTTTGACGGCTTTGCCTTGTTCAATTTGGGCGATCGCATTTTTATAGTTGCCTCTGGATTTGCGATCGAATAGGACGACATCGGGTAATTTAATTTTATCGAGTTGTTGATTGACTTCGGGTAGATTCAGAACTGGCTGTTCGGGATTAAGTCCAAGGGCTTGAATCGAGGTTTCTTTGCGTGTATCTGGATGCTTCCAGGTGATGATATTAGAATAAAATGCTTCTGCCGATCTGACCCCCGGAACATCCTTTGCCTGATACAGTCGTCGTCGTGAAAAGGTAGATAAATTTTGCGTGTTCCGAGCTTGAGGACTGACTAACACGATGTCAGCGTCTAAGGCACGACTGAGTTTGGTATTGCTATCGTACAAAGCTGCCTGAAAGCCTAACTGCATGAACATCAAGACATCGGCAAAGGCAATGCCAGATAATGCCACGAGAAGACGGCTTTTTTCACGGCTGAGTTGCAGCCATCCTAGCGGGGTACGTCGTTGAAATTGCTGGATGAATCCAATCATAGTTCGATCGCTGCCGTGACTTGCAAGTTGGTGAATTTAGCTGCTTTTTTGCTCGATGCCGCATCTAATGCCACATGCACTTCAATCACTCTGCCGTCAATATTGGTGCTAGGGTCAGTATTAACAATGGTTTGGCGCCGCACTTGGGAGTCGATGCGTTCGACGGTTCCTACCAGTTCACCAAGAAACGAATCGCTCGTCACTCGCACCTGTTGCCCCGGTTTTACTTTACTGATGTCGCTCTGATAAACTTCGGCAATGGCATACATTTGCTGGGTTTGCCCAATCTCGACAATGCCATCGTTGGCAACGACTTCACCCGCACGGGTATGAATATCGAGAATCTCTCCAGCAATAGGCGATCGCACATAGGCTTTGTCTAGTTCCGCCTTTGCCTGCTTCATGGCTGCGATCGCGCGATCGATCTCAACTTGATTCGCCTTCACATCTACGGGACGCACTTCAGCAATGCGTTCCAAATTTGCCCTTGCTTGATTCAGTTGCGCCGGACTAGTGGAGCGAATTCTCGCCAACACGGCCTGTGCTTCTTGCAGATTTTTTTGCGCGGTTTCCAGGGTGAGGCGTTTGCTATCCCGATTAGAGGCAGAGATTGCGCCTTCCTGATACAAGGATTGGTAACGGGCATATTCAGTTTCGGCGTTTCTCAATTCTGATTGCAATCGGGCAACGGTTGCCGCTTGAGCCTCAATATCTCCTTGGCGTTGGGCTTCTAAACGGGTAATCTCAGCGCGTTGGGCTTTGATTTCTCCCTGCTTGGCTCCAGCTTGGGTAATGGCAAGCTTGGCTTGGGCAACTCGCACATCTTCCTGGGCTTGCTCAAACGCGGCTTGGAGACGATCGCGACTATCCACAATTGCGATTACTTGCCCAGCCTTGATGCGATCGCCTTCTTTGACTAGCAATTGCTCCACCCGATTGCCGTTATTAGAGGTTGGAGCCGACAGTTTAATCACTTCTCCTTGAGGTTCCAGTCGTCCCAAGGCTGTAACTGTCTTAATTTTGGGTGGCTCGACGACTGTTGTTTGAGGTTGTGCAATTTGTGTGGATTGCAATCGCCATACGTTGTAGGCAAAGACTCCACCCCCAAACAGTAAAGCAGCGATCGCCAATCCCGTCCATCGACGCATCTTAGCGGAGGAATTGTTCGCGGATATATCTTGCAGCATGGGCAAGCTCCCGATTGTCGTGATGAAAATACTAAACCGTCTAGTTCAATCTATCTGTAAACTAAACTATACGGTTTAGTATGGTGAAGTCAAGAGGTATGCTTAAAACAGCTAGAAAACCGTTAAGAGCCTTCCCTGAGGCAGCAAAATCGAAATTAAAGCATGAAAAAGACTAAGAGCATAGAGCGTGAACTGTCAGCCGAAAAGACCAACGCTATCCTAGATGGTGCGATGCAAGAATTTTTAGCCAACGGCTACGCTGCCACCAGCATGGATAAGGTGGCTGCTGCGGCAGGAGTTTCCAAAGCAACGGTTTACAGCCACTTTCAGGACAAACAGGGGTTGTTTACAGCACTCGTGCAGCGATTGGCATGTAAGAAAGAAATCTTCAGTTTAGAAAAGCTGCAATCGGTGCAGGACGATCCAGCTTTATTTTTGAGAGGCTATGCGATCGGGATGCTCGATAATGTTGCTGACGATCCGCAGATTCTCACGTTTCTCAGAATTATTATTGGCGAGTCAGGGCGATTTCCAGAGTTAGCACGAGCGTTTGTGCAGAACATCGAAAAACCCACGCTTGAACTGCTCTCGCAATACTTTGCGTCCCATCCTGAACTTCAGATTCCCGATCCAGAAGTCGCGGCACGAATGTTTGTTGGCACACTGGTTCATTTTGTGATTCTGCGAGATGTGTTGCATAGTGGCGATATCGTTCCAATGGAACGCGATCGGCTTCTCGATAATCTACTGCACGTAATTATTCGCAGAAATAACGATGAATAATTGCAGCTGCCTTGCCTCAAGGACAACTATTAATCCCCACCTATTTATACGGTGGTTCGCAAGCCTTTTTGTAGTACAAGCTAATAAAAAGATCGCCTGGAGCGCTGGTTGTGTAAGACGTAGCTACCCCATCTCCTAAACAGACTTCATAAGTCCTAAATCCTTCCCCACCACTCTCAGATATCACCTTATTAATGGGAGGTTTGTAGCCAAAAATATATTCAAAGAATTTAGTCGAGTTGTAGGAGAAATTTCCCTGTCCGCCTGCTAGATTGGGTTCAAGTTCTATTTTTTGCGCTCGATTGTTGACAAAAGTGATTTTAAAGTCTCCCTGTTTGGGAAAATCGGGAAACAGACGCTGCAAATCTTGGGTGGGATAGTTAAGGGTATATGTTACTTTATTGAGCGGCTGACCGAAGTAAGGTTGAAGGGTTTCAGGTGTTTGATTAAGGACATAACGCCCTGCTAGAGCTTGTGGAACAAGGACAACGAGCGAAAGTAATAATCCGAGACAAAAGGCAGTAAGTTTTAAAAAGCGATCGTTTGGCATTGGAGTATCTACTAGATATGACTTACGAATATAAAGTCGGAGGAAGTTTACCCGAAGCAGCCCCTACCTATGTCTGGCGAAAAGCCGATCGCGATCTGTATAACTCTCTACAGGCTGGGACATTCTGCTATGTTCTCAATTCCCGGCAAATGGGCAAATCGAGTTTGCGCGTACAGACGATGAGGAAGCTTCAGGAGGCAGGTGTTGCTTGTGCGGCAATTGACCTCACGCAGATTATCAGTCCAGATATTACCAGAAGTCAATTTTATGCCAGCATAACCTCTACCTTAGCGAAAAGTTTTAATCTTATTCCTAAAATTAGTGATTTTAATCACTGGTGGCGCGAGTACGAATTACTTCCCGCTATCCAGCGATTAGATCGCTTTATCAAGGAAGTTCTCCTCAAGCACTCCTTATTGCTAGAACAAAGTATTGTCATTTTCGTAGATGAAGTTGATAGTGTTCTGAGATTACCATTTCCCATTAATGATTTCTTCGGTTTGATTCGATCTTGCCATGAAAGCCGTGCCGATCAACCCGAATACAACCGTCTGACGTTTGCCATTTTAGGAGTAGCATCGCCTTCCGATCTGATTCGAGATAATACCCACGGCCCCCCGTTTAACTTCGGTCAGGCTATTGAACTCGTTGGCTTTCAATTCAATGAAGCTCAACCGCTTGCTCAAGGATTAAAAGTAAAATCTAGAAATTATAAAAAGTTAATCGAAGCTGTTTTGAGTTGGACGGGAGGACAGCCGTTCCTGACTCAAAAGGTTTGTAAATTGATTATTGATTCTGAAGATTCACCACCTAGAGGGAAAGAAGCTGATTGGGTTAAAAAATTAGTGCGATCGCGTTTAATTGAAAATTGGGACAGCCACGATGAACCGGAGCATTTGCGAACGATTCGCGAGCGACTCTGCCGGGGTGGAAAGCGTAGCGCTAGACTGGTTAAGTTATATCTGCAAATTTTACAGCAAGATGGTGTAGCTGCTGATGATACTCCTCAACAGATGGAGCTACGATTATCAGGTTTAGTCGCTAAGCACCAGGGAAAATTAAAAGTTCGCAACCGGATTTATGAGTCCGTCTTTAACCAAGATTGGGCGGAAAAGGCTCTGTTAGGGCTAGAGCCTAAGCCGAAAGGAGACGATGAATTTCAGACAATTCTGGATGAATTGGAAAGAAAACTTTTAGTTACTCAGCTCGCCCATGTTGCCGAAGGCAAAGGCTCTGAAGAAGCTCTCTATGAAGTACTAAGAGCTATTACCTTGAAGATAGGAGATTTGTTATCTGCCGATCGCACAACTGTCTATTTACTCAATGAAGAGCAAACAGAACTGTGGTCGATTGTTGCCGAGAATGAAGGAGGAAAGTTTTTAGATATTCAGGTTAGTTTAGGAGAAGGGATTGCAGGTCAAGCGGCTCAAACCAAGCAAGCGATTAATATTCCAGCTAATGTTTACCAAGATTCGCGCTCTGACCTCGTCATAGAGCATGATAAAAAATATGGCTATTACACTCACAATATCCTAGCCTTTCCAATCTTAAACGAAGCTGGAGAACTGGTTGCAGTAGTCCAGTTCTTGAATAAGTTACGCCCGATCAAAAATGATGATGATACCTGGTATAAGGAAATTGACGATCACGGATTTACTCAAGAAGATGAAGAACGACTCTGTAGCTTAGTTCCTCCAATTCGCAAAACGCTAGAAAGCTGTCAATCTTGTTACAAAGCAACCAAAAAGCTTCGGGCAACGGCAGCACTTGCGGAAGCGACTCGTTCTCTTGACAAGGCAAGTTTGGATACCCAAGAAATCCTCCAACGGGTGATGGATGCTGCCCAGAAACTCATGAATGCCGATCGCAGCACGCTATGGTTAATCGATCGCGACAGTAATGAATTATGGACGAATATTCCCCAAGCCAATGGTTCCTTGAAAGAATTGCGAGTTCCGCTGGGAGTCGGCTTTGTTGGCAAAGTGGCTCAAACGGGTCAACCTGTCAATATTCCCTTCGATTTGTACGCTCATCCTGATTCGGAAACGGCTAAAAAAACCGATCGCAAAACAGGGTATCGGACTTGTAGCTTGCTGTGCATGCCCGTATTGAATCCGGATGGCGAGCTACTGGGTGTCACTCAACTCGTCAATAAACGCAAACCGGGAGATTTTCCCGATTATAATCATGCGGACTGGCCGCAAGCACCCGAACAATTTAAGGCGAGCTTTGATGAAAACGATCGCCAATCGATGCAAGTGTTCAATGAGCGAGCTGGTGTCATCCTCCAGTATGCCAAAACACACGAAACTCTCAAACAGATAGCGAAAATTAAACCCAAAGAAGGGGTTCATAATACCCTATCAATGCTGAGTCAGGCGGTAGGCAACCAAAGTGATGACGCCCTCTATAACACTCTCTATAACCTTCTCAACTTTACGACCCAATCGATTGGCAAATTAATCGCAGCCGATCGCACGGCGATGTTCTTTTTGACTAGCGATAAAACTCAATACTGGACACTCGTAACGGATGAACAAGAAGACAATCTTAAAGAAGTGCATCTGTCTATATGTGAAGGTGGTATTGAGCAAATCATTGAATCTCAGTCTCGACGAGCGATCGCTCAAGTAGGCACACCCGATCGCAAGTTATCTTTATTCATCCGATCGCTCGACGATCGAAAAATTAACTATCCAATTTCTAGTACATTAACTCTTCCTCTATACAATCAAACGGGTAAGCTGGTTGCTCTTATTGAATTCCTGAATAAATTACAGGAAGACAGCAACCCCAAACTTCCTTTATCTCAACGAATTGACCCTAGGGGATTTACACGAGATGATGAAGAAAGGCTAGAACAACGAGCAGAATCGCTCGTACCCATCCTCGAAGGCTTCCAATCCTTTCATCGGGAAATCCAGACTATTCAAGGGCAACGAGCCATTGATGTACTCTGGTCAGCGATTAGTTCAGTAAATCAGAGTAACTGGCATCCCAAAGACATTCTCCACCAAGTGATGGAAGCAGCCACAAAACTAACCAATGCCGATCGCAGCAGCCTGTGGCTTGTCGATCGCGATCGAGGAGATTTGTGGACAGAACTTCCGGGTTTAGGGGAAGTGCGCTGTAAGTTTGGAGTCGGCTTTGTCGGTCAAGTCGCCGAATCGGGTCAAGCAGCGATCGTACCGTTTGACTTATACGATCATCCCAATGCCCTGAAAGCCAAAAAGACCGATCGCGAAACGGGTTATCGAACCTGTAGCTTGCTGTGCATGCCTGTCTTGAATCCGGATGGCGAGTTACTCGGTGTCACGCAACTCGTCAATAAACGTAAATCCGGTAATTTTGCTGAGTATAACAGTGCTGACTGGCCCACCGTTCCCGACCAGTTTAAGACAAGTTTTAACGAACGCGATCGCAGATATATGGAGATTTTCAACAATCAAGTGGGTGTTGTTTTGCACAGCGCTCAACAGCAGGACAGGTTGCGCCATGAGATTTCTAGCAGATTGTCCAATGCAACCCCACCACCGGAGATACAGTCATAACGTGTGAGAGTTGCCTACAATTGAATTGAAAATTGGGCGAACAAAGCCTCGCCGTTAGTGAATTGAAGGACAAATAGTACATAAAATAATTTCCCCAACTCCTCCCATCCCAGTCCTTCAGACTACACAGTGTGACACTTCAGGGTGATCGATCGGGGATGAAGGCAATTCTGGGAAAGACGAACTATAGTCAAGTAACAGCTGATTCCTTATTGATATGAGCTACTGCCTGAATCCTGATTGCCAGAAGCCTCATAATCCCGCTGATGCGAAGTTTTGCATCCGATGCGGGACAAAGTTGCTATTAGGCGATCGCTACCGTTCCCTCAAATTAATCAGCAAAGGTAAGCTTAACAGAACATTCCTAGGTGTGGATGAATGCAAACCATCTAAACCTCAGTGCATCATTAAGCAGTTTTTTACTCAAGCTCAGGGTACCGACAACGCCAAGGAAGCGGAGGAGTTATTTCAACAAAAAGCGATACGCCTGGAAGAATTAGGCAATCATCCTCAGATTCCTGACTTACTTGCACATTTCACCCAGAATCAGCAACAGTATCTAGTGCAAGAGCTGATCGACGGGCAAAGTTTAGCCGAAGAGCTTGAAACGAATGGACCGTTTAATGAAAACCAGATTCGGCAGCTGTTGAACGAGTTACTGCCGATATTGCAGTTTATCCATGATAGGAACACCATTCATCGAGATATCCGACCAAAGAATATTATTCGGCGCGCCATCTCAACCCTCTCCCCGGTTGCGGAAGGTACCTCCTCCACTTCAGGAGAGGAAGCAACCGCTACTCACCTCGTCCTCGTTGATTTTGGCGCGGCGAAGTTCGCCTCAAGTTCTGGTTTGCCATCAACAGCAACCATAATTGGCACCGCTGGATATGTTGCTCCCGAGCAGGCTATGGGCAGAGGAACGTATGCCAGTGACCTCTACAGTTTAGGTGTAACCTGCATTCATCTGCTGACTAAAACCGATCCGATTGAGTTGTATTCCATTGGCGACGCGACTTGGGCTTGGCGAGAACGCCTGAGCAGCCCTGTCAGTGAGGAGTTAGGACTCGTCCTCGATAAGATGCTGGAGCATGCTACGAGACGGCGTTACCAAAGCGCAGTAGATGTTCTCAATGACTTGAATCTTCTGGAGAAGGCCTCTCAACCAGCCACAATACCTACACCATCGGTCGTACCTAGTTCTCAACCTTTGTCACAGGTGCCAACTCTGGTTGAGGAAACACCAACGCCTCCGACTCCTTTGGTCGAGAAAGCACCAACACCTCAGGCTCCTCTGGTCGAGGAGGTACTAACGCCTCAGACTCAAAGTCACAATTGGACGTGCATACAAACACTTGGCGAACAGTCAGATAAACGTGCAGATTGGTATTCGGGGATTACTTGCGTAGCCTTCAGTCCAGATGGGCAATTGGTGGTTGGTGGCAGCGAGGACTACACTATTAAAATATGGGAAGCCAGTACTGGCAGTGAAATCCACAAGATTACGGCACATTCCAACTTTGTGAACTCGATCGCCATTAGTCCTGATGGAAAGCTGCTTGCTAGTGTCGGTGGTGACATTATCAAACTATGGGATCTAAACACGGGGCAAGAAGTCCATACCTGGACTGGGCATTCACAATTAATTCGTAGCGTCGCCTTCAGCCCAGATGGACAGATGCTGGCTACAGGTGCCAATGACAAAATAGTCAAATTGTGGAACCGGAATACTGGGGAAGAAATCCGTTCTATGTCTGCGACGAACCTGATTGAGATAGTCAGCTTCAGCCGAGATGGACAGATAGTTGCGACTGGCGATTGGGACAACCGCGTCATGCTGTGGAACGTGAATACTGGGGAAGAAATCCGAACCCTGTCCGGCCATTCGCGTAAGGTTCGTGCTATTAGTTTTAGTCCAGATGGACAGACCCTAGTTACTGGCAGTAGTGATAAAACGATTAAGATTTGGCAGGTTGAGACTGGGGAACTCGTTCGCACGCTCACAGGTCATTCAGGTTGGTTTGCAGGTGTGAATTCAGTTATCTTTAGTCCTGATGGACAGATGCTGGCGAGTGGCAGTGATGACAAAACGATCAAACTGTGGGATGCCAAGACAGGACAAGAAATTACTACTCTTTCCCAACATTCAAAAGGAGTGACTTCTGTCACCTTCAGTCCGGATGGACACAGCCTTGCCAGTGGCAGTGGGGACAGAACCGTGAAGATTTGGAAGTGCGGTTGACAGTGAGCAGTGAGCAGTGAGCAGTGGTCAGTGAACAGTGAACAGTGAGCAGTGACCACTGGGCATGCTTACCGAGTTGAGACGTTGTAATTTTTTGAGCCGCGATTGAAGATAGGAGAATCACTATCAGCGGAGCAAAAGAGCCTCATGAAGACAAAAGTCCTCTATCATCGAGGTTGCAATGATGGCTTTACCGCCGCTTACTGCGCTTGGACGGTCTTGGGAGACACTGCTGAGTACATCGGGGTAAGTTATGGTGAAGAACCACCTATTATCGATCCAGGCGATCGCATTTTCGTGGTGGACTTTTCTTATTCCAGGAAAACTATGCTCTCTTGGGAAAAGATAACCAGCGAACTCGTCGTTCTCGACCACCACAAAACAGCCCAGGAAGCCTTACAAGGACTGCCCTTTGCTACGTTTGACATGAATAAATCAGGGGCAGTATTAGCGTGGGAGTACTGGCACCCGAACGAGCCACTCCCAACCCTCATCCGGTACGTCCAGGATCGAGACTTATGGAAGAAGGAACTGATTCTTTCGGATGAAGTCTCTGTCCTGCTGAGGTCTTTTAAGAAAGATTTTGAAGTTTGGGATGTTCTCGTTCGACAATCCTCGGCCGACTTGCTGTCCTTAGCGTGGATGATTGGCTCCCCTATCCTGAAAAAAAGACAACGAGATGTAGAAGCGATCGCTTCGATCTACACTTGGAAAGAAATCGGAGGACATAAAGTCCCCACCGTCTATACCTCTAAACCTGGCTTAGCTTCGGATATCGGGCATTACCTCTGTAAGCTTTGCCCAGAAGCACCATTTAGTGCTGTAGGGTGGTCGGATGGACAAGGTAAGACTCGATGGGGATTACGCAGCTCAGGTGACTTTGATGTGAGTCAAATCGCTAAGCAATTTGGTGGCGGCGGACATAAAAATGCCGCTGGATTTGAACAAAAGACCGAGTAATACCATTGTTATTTAAAGTTAATCCTTGAGAATAAGTAAACGTTTTGCTCGTTTGCTTGTGCGGTACAGACAGCAGAAAATTAGAAGTAATAGAAGCTACTTTAGGTAGGTTTTGTTTCTGTACACCTCAACTGAGCCTACCCACCAATTAGGTACAGACTAGCTAAGTATTAGCTCGGCTTGAGAGAGTAGAGGGTTTGCATCACTAGCAAAGCCTACAAGATAAATACTGAGTGCAGCTCGACAGAAATAAGTCAGCAGTTGACCAGTGATTGAACATCTAATGCTCAAAGAAATTTTGAGTTTTGACTTTTCACGCAGTGACCAACTGGTCACTCGTCACTGAACACTGTTACTTCCAAGAGTGCCACTGAGCAAAAACTAACTTTTATTTGAGGGTGAAGCGATGGTATCTCGACCCGACCGGCTTCTCAAAATTGAGGTTACTGTTAACGCCTCGCAGCCAAAGTTGCTCGAAGGTCTGGATGCCTGGTTGCGCCTAGGTTTGATTAGTGATGACCAAGTGAGACGGCTCAGTCAAATCTACCTCACCTGTCTTCTCCCAGAACCAGTCGTTGCTGTTACCCGACCAGAACCTCAAGTTGTAGCAACAACGGCATCATCAACCTCTCACGACTTCGATACACCGGTTGGAGAAATACCTCGCCCATCACCTTTATTGGGGATGTGGCAGTCTCTCAAAGACGAACTGAGCGTGCGGTGGCTGCTGTTTTTAGGTGTATTCCTAGTCGTGGTTTCGTCTGGCGTGTTAGCCGCTACCCAGTGGGAGAAGTTTCCAGCTGTCGGTCAGTATAGTGTGCTGTGGGCGTATACCCTAATTTTCTGGTTTGGTAGCTTTTGGGCCAGTCGGCAGCAGCATTTACAGTTAACCGCTCAGACATTGCGTCTGGTGACACTGCTACTAGTGCCAGTCAACTTCTGGGCGATGGATAGCTTTGGCTTGTGGCACCATCCCTGGGAATGGCTGGTTGTTGCCATCGCCGCGTTTACCCTCACGGCGAATGCGGTGCTTCACCCAGCGATGAGGAGTTACCCTGCTCGCTACACCTCAAACGCTCTATTGCTGCTATTACTCAGTTACCTACATTGGGGTTGGCAGTGGTCGGGATTTCCTCTGGTCGCTGTTTATATCGGCATGCTGGGAACGGCGATTCTCCTGCCAAGAGGATGGGGAGATGGGGGGACAGGG
>DATNPC010000332.1:0-10207 GCA_036703375.1 Allocoleopsis sp. | reverse complement strand
AGCAGTGAGCAGTGAGCAGTGAGCAGTGAGCAGTGAGCAGTGAGCAGTGAGCAGTGAGCAGTGAGCAGTGGCCAGTGAACAGTGAGCGGTGAGCGGTGGCCAGTGAGCGGTGAGCGGTGAGCGGTGAGCCGTTGATTTTTTGCTGCACGAACATTATCTATCGGCTAGCGCAAGAGCATCCGGATCGGGTAGCCTTCATAGTGTTATTAGTGTGATGTGAGGCGACGCAAGAACTGGAATATGGTAGAAGCACCCAAAAAATTTCCCGTGCTGGGGCTGCCGGTTCACCTATTAGATGACTACAACCGTTGGCTGGGAACTCGTTTACACCAGCAAATTGGCAGTCATGTGGTGACGCTCAATTCGGAGATGGTCATGCAGGCAGAGGGTAACGAGCCTCTGGCAAACGTTATTCACAAGGCTGAACTGGTGATTCCGGATGGTGCTGGAGTCGTACTTTACTTGAAGCTCCAGGGTCAACAGCAACGCCGCTGTCCGGGAATTGAACTGGCAGAGAATTTACTGCGACAGGCAAGTCAACTGGGAGAATCTTGTCCAGTATTTTTCTATGGTGGTGCTCCAGGTGTCGCTGAGTGTGCGGCTAAAGTGTGGCAACAAAAACTGCCACAACTTGCGATCGCAGGTATCGAAAACGGTTTCCTGTCTCCAGAAGCCGAACAGCAATTTAAGTTAGCTCTTAAAGCAAAGCAGCCCAGATTAATTTTAGTGGGTTTGGGCGTTCCTCGTCAGGAGCTATGGATTGCCCAAAATCGCCACTTGTGTCCTCAATCGATTTGGATTGGTGTTGGCGGCAGCTTCGATATTTGGGCAGGGGTGAAATCCCGTGCGCCAGCTTGGTTGCGAGATAATAATCTGGAATGGCTCTATCGACTGTATCAAGAACCCTGGCGCTGGCGGCGGATGATGGTGTTGCCGCATTTCGCTCTCAAGGCTATCGGCCAACGGCTGAAGGACGCCTTCAGCGTTGCAGGCGCACCAGCTCCCTAAACTCCTGGAATTTTGGGTTAATCTGGTAACTCATCAATGAATTTGCGATCGCTTGTCTATGACCAGCACCTTGGGTCATCCCACTAGTCATCAAACTCAACCCTCAGTATCTCCCAATCCTTCAGCCACCCAACCCTCTGTAATCGTTAGCTTACGCGGGGTAACCAAAATTTATGCTAATGGCTCTCAGGGGTTGCTGAATCTCAATCTAGACGTGCAACGAGGAGACTTTCTGTTTGTCACGGGGCCTTCAGGTGCTGGAAAAACCACCTTGCTGAAGTTGCTCTATGGTGCAGAACGTCCAACCGCAGGAGAGGTGATAGTCGATGGCTTGAATGTGAGTCAGCTACGAGGCGATCGCTTATCATTGTTACGCCGTCGCATTGGCGTTGTATTTCAGGACTACAAACTGATTCCTCGCCGGACAGTTTCAGAAAATATCGCCTTTGTCCTTTGGGCTCAAGGCTTCACCCGAAAGGAAATTCAGCGACGCTTGCCGCCAACACTCAAGTTAGTTGGATTGCAGCATAAAGCCAACTGTTTTCCAGAGCAACTCTCTGGAGGAGAACAACAACGAGTGAGTTTGGCACGGGCCATCGTCGGGACGCCCCCTGTACTGCTAGCCGACGAACCAACCGGAAATCTCGATCCCGATAATTCCAAGCAAGTCTTAAGTATTCTCAAAAAACTGAATGCCATGGGGGCGACTGTGATTGTTACCACTCACGACGAGCATTTGGTACAGATGTCCAATCAACCTGTAGTACAGTTGCGTGAGGGTCGCCTGTATTGCGATTTGTTCTAATCGCAGGCTGCATCCAACGGGCTTCTTAGACAGAAGTAAGCTCAATAGCACTGACTTCAGAACTCTCATTTACACTCGCATTGTTGGTAAAAATCTTGTGGGATGGGTATCTTGCCCGTCCCTTCTTACTCTGCCAGTTAAATGTGGAATAGAGTATCCATCGCCTGTCCCAAAAGAGCAATTGGCAACGCTTATCCTACAAATTGCTGAGGTAATAGTTCTCAGATCATCAGCAAATTTACGCATGGCTTCAGCTTATTGGCTTAGATACCTTAGTAGAAGTAGCTGATGTAATATCTGTTTATAAAATAGGACAATAACAGCGATGATACCTATGAAGGAACGAAAGTAGGCAGGCACTAATACTACCTTTCAATTCAGCAACATTTCTTAACTTAATCAACTGAATCTAAATCCTCAATTTCCTCAAATTGTAAGAAGTTGGAGTCTTTGAGAAGAGGATTGGTTTACTCATGGAAAATCTTCTGGAGGGCTTAACAACAAGCTCTCAAATCTTTTCCTATTTAATCAAACCCTGTACTAATTCGCACAAATATTACTGTACTTAGAGCAGTACATCGATCGAGAATGAATAATTGGATGGAATCAAACAAGACCAAGTTGAGACATGGTAGCGTTGGGAATAACTCCTTAAGTTTCAGTACAACCGATTCGATTACGCAGCCAACACTCATCGGTATGGGGGATGACCGACCCGCTTATTTAATGTACCCGACCCATTGGCAGGAAGCACTCGGACAGATTCCTCCCGCTAAAAAACTTGCGAGGGAACGAGATGCGCTTTTAGTCCTCGTACTCGACGGTGAAATCGCTTTGGATGAGATGAAATCTCTAGTTGCTGAATTCGCACTAGCTCAGGTCATTCCCCTGTGGTTGAGTGAGGAAAATCAGAGCAAGTTCAACACGGCAGTGGCAATGCATACCTACCAACAGATAACTAGCGATCGCTCATTGCCGGAGATTAACGCTCAGACCTCAAAACCAACCCTAAAACAGCAACTTTTCCGATTCTGCCGACAAGTGCTAACGTCTACAAAACGATCGCACTGCAACTAATTGACTGACCACGGATCGCTGAGCATCGAAAGCTCTCGTTCGCGCCGCTGTTCTTGCTGGTGTTGAATTCGCTCCAAGGTACCCGTAGGAATCGAAGCAATCAATTGGCGAGTGTAATCCTTTTCCGGTTCGCGGTAAATCGTCTCGGCAGGACCAATTTCTTCGATTTTGCCTCGGTTCATGACCATAATGCGATCGCTCATGAATTTCACCACGCTCAAGTCATGGGAAATAAAAATATAGGTTAGACCGAACTCACCCTGTAATTCTTTGAGCAGATTGAGTACCTGAGCCTGCACGGATACATCAAGCGCTGAAACTGATTCATCGCAAATAATGAACTTAGGATTGAGTGCCAATGCTCTAGCAATACAGATCCGTTGGCGCTGGCCTCCAGAAAACTCGTGAGGATAGCGGTTCATCAAGTTAGGATTTAAGCCAACACGCTCTAGGAGATAAGCCGCGCGATCGCGTTGCGTTTTCCTGTTGCCTGCAGCATTATGAATCACGAGTGGCTCCATCACGAGTTCGCCAATCTTCATGCGTGGATCGAGGGAGCTAAAGGGATTTTGGAACACAATCTGCATCTCCCGCCGCAATTGCCGCAGGCGGTTGCCTTTGAAATCGGTGACATTTTGACCTTCAAAATACACCTCACCGCTGATGGGTTCAATTAAGCGCAGCAACGTCCGAGCGAGAGTCGATTTGCCGCAACCCGATTCTCCTACTAACCCCAACGTTTCCCCTGGATACACCTCGAACGAGACGCCATTGACTGCCATGATGTAGCGTTTTGTCCCGCCAAACATTCCCCGCACGGGAAAGCCTACTTGAAGGTCGCGCACGGCAACTAAGGGTTGCGGGGATGAGGTAGTCAGTACTTCATCGATGGCGCTGGGGGATTCTTTGATACTGCCTTGGGAGTTGCTCTCTCCAGACTCAGCCAGTTCGGCATCCTCCCGTGACTTTTCTCGAATTACCTGCTCGCCATTCGGACTCGTCACAACCTCCATAAAGTCGGATACTGTAGGCAAGTATCGCTCCCGGCGATCGAGGCGAGGACGACAAGCTAATAGCCCTTTTGTGTAGGGATGTTTTGGTTCAGAAAAAATTTGCCAAACCTCGCCGCTCTCAACTATCTTGCCCTGATACATCACCGCAACCGTATCGGCAATTTCTGCAATGACGCCTAAGTCATGGGTGATAAAAATCAGCGACATGCCACGGTTATCGCGCAACTCCCGCAACAAATCGAGAATTGTCGCCTGCACTGTCACATCAAGGGCTGTCGTCGGTTCGTCAGCAATCAAAATATCCGGATTACAGGAGATTGCCATCGCAATCATCACCCGCTGCAACTGCCCGCCAGAAAGCTCGTGAGGATAGCGCTCTAAGAATGCCAGTTTTTGCTGATTGATTTGGTGGTCGATCGCTTTTTCTCCAGGTAACGGTTTACCTGGATGATTTTGCTGGAATTCTTCTACGTAGCGTTGCCGTAATTCTTCGTCACTGGGGAAGAGCTTAACTTCTTGCAGACGAGCTGTTGCCTGACGCCGCGCCTCAGCCAAGGAAACATCCTGATGCTGCCGAATCGCTTCGATTAGCTGAAATCCACAGGTATAAACGGGGTTGAGGGAACTCATCGGTTCCTGGAAAATCATGGAAATTTTCCCCCCTCGGTACAGCCGCTTTTGCTCGTCAGGAAGCTGCCGCAGGTTGACGGGTTCTGCACCATTATCTGAGGATCGGAAATAAATGTCTCCTGCTGTTACCCGACCGGGACTCGGGATTAACCCCATGACAGCCAGTGAGGTAACCGATTTCCCTGAACCCGACTCGCCCACAATTCCCAGCGTTTGTCCGCGCTTGAGCTGAAAGTCAATGCCATCAACAGCCAAGACCTGCTTTTCATCAGTCGAGAATTGCACTTGTAGGTTGCGAACGTCAAGAACGGTATCAGTCATGGCATTGAAGAACGGCAATTAAAAGAAATTGTACCAACGTGCACCCTGATGTATTTGTTAATGAAGCCATTGTTTTCAAGAATTGCAGGCTCCATCCGGCTGGAGTAAGAGTCGATCGATTCACTACTGAAGCGGACGAGAACCTGTTGGACATTGAATTTGTGATGAGCCACTAGATCGTAGAGTTGGTGTTGCTGGAGGCGAGGTCGAGGGTTGCTCGGTTTCACAAATGCCGCTAACGGTTGTCGTTTTTCCATTGGACTGAGTAACCAAGACAGCACCAATGTAGCTAGGTAGTCCAGTTTTCTTGGGTTGGGCTATGATTGTGGCGCTTTGAGTGCGATCGCCTTGGGGTACGATCTGATAGCGATACGATTCTGTTTCTAAGGTCGCCGCAATGCCTAGTTCGTCAATAGTGGCAGCAAATTTTCCTTTTTTTTGATAATAATCCTGCTGTGCTGTATTGATAATCGTAATATATTGTCTAACAACGCTTTGACCTGCTTTAGCTTGTTGAGTCTCCAGTTCAACGACTTGGATGTTATTCGGTATGGTTGTTGCCTGAGATGTCTTTTCAAACAGAGGCGAGTTAGGACTAAAAGCGGTTGGTCTGGATTGACCCGCACCGATATTATTTAACTCTAAACGCAACTTTCCCTCAGCCGTTATCTCGAAGATAGTCGGCACCTCATCATTCGGGCTGAGCTTCATATCCAGTTGCATGGGTTGAGTTGCTGTATTAATCTTGTAGCCGAACTTCAGCGCCACAGACGAACCATCACGCGCTGGCGTGACCACAAATAAGTTGCCACCAGGTGCAAAAATAAACGTAATGACTTTCTTCGATGTTGGGTCTTTCGCTTGCCACTGACCTAGCAATTGTTCGGCAACGTTGCTCGTTTTGGATGTTCCTGACGTTTGAGTTCTGATTTGTGCGAGCGCAGGTAGAGCAGCCCCTGATAGTCCTAGGGTACCGAGTAGCGCAACGAGCAGTCCTTGTGCAATGAACTGACGAGAACTTGAAAAATGCGATCGCGCTACGCACGCCTTACCTAAATACCGAGTTCGGTTAACAACAAGATGACTCATGGCAGCAAAATCCAGAACACCACTGGATTCTAGCAAAGCTCCCAGCTAGCCGATTTTTCACATCCAATCTACAGTTCTCAATTGGATGGGATACCAAAACTCTGTAGGGGCAAGACATGTCTTGCCCCTACCTGTACTACATGCTGAACAGCTTACCTGCGTGAAATCCCTCAGTCTTTTCCGTTGATATAGTAGTCTCTTGTCCCCTTAGCTTTGCGTGCTTCCCCAAGCCGATTCAACCCGTGAATATACGCTGCTGTTCGCATTGAAATGGCTAGTTCCTGAGAAAGAGACCAAATTTTCTCTGTTTCTTCAACCATTTTCTGTCTCAGGCGTTGATTAACCTCCTCAATGCTCCAATAAAGCCCACTGCGGTTTTGTACCCACTCAAAATAACTAACGGTAACGCCTCCCGCATTGACGAGAATATCGGGAAAGACGTAAATTCCTTTAGCTTCCAAAACGCGATCGGCAGCAGACGTTATCGGTCCATTCGCGACTTCAAAGATGTATTTCGCCTTGATGTTATCGACGTTGTCCTCCGTAATTTGATTTTCCAACGCTGCTGGAATCAAGACATCTACATCCAACGCTAAAAGTTCTTCATTGGTCAGAATTTCATGTTCGACAATGTTGCAAAGCGAGCTTTGACAGTAGACGGCTTTAATGCCTTGATTCATTGCTTTATATTGGCGAATACTCGGAATATCTAGTCCTTTCTTCGCATAGATTCCTCCTTGAGAATCGCTGACAGCAACAACTTTATAACCGGCTCTAGCTAGGAGTTCTGCTATTACAGCGCCCGCTTTACCAAAGCCTTGAACGGCTACAGTTGTTTCTTGAGGGATTAGGTCAAATTTGGGTAAAATGGCTTCCATCGAAAAGAACGCACCCATAGCGGTAGCACCATCGCGCCCTGCACTACCTCCCATAGCCACCGGTTTACCCGTAACAACGGCTGGACTGATTTGACGGCGGATGATGCTGTATTGATCCATCATCCAACCCATAATCATGGCATTGGTGTAAACATCAGGAGCGAGAATGTCTACATCAGGTCCAATGAAATCCGCGATCGCATCAATGTAACCGCGACTTAAGCGCTCTAATTCCATCCTCGACAAACTTTTGGGATTGAGGGTAATTCCACCTTTCCCGCCGCCATAGGGAAGATTGAGAACAGCACATTTAAACGTCATCCAAAAGGCTAGCGATTGAACTTCATCGAGCGAAACATTCGGATGGTAACGCACACCTCCTTTAGTTGGGCCTCGGGTATCGTCATACCGCACCCGATATCCCTGAAAAATTTTTATAGACCCATCATCCATCCGCACTGGAATTGAAACACTTAAACTCGCTTTTGGATACTTTAAGTGTTCGATGACATCATCAGAAATCGAGACATATTTCAGTGCTGTCTCCAGTCTTTTACTTGCATCAGAAAACAATGAATCAAACATGCCGCTAGTGCTCCTGTTAAGTAACTGGCATGAAAAGGAAATATCTATTCCCAAGAGTGAGAATACGAGGGCGTATAGGATACTTTTACCTTGATGAACCCGTCAAAATGGCAAGAGTATCGAGAGCGCGATCGCATCCTACTCATCTCAGAATAGGAAACGTTCAACGAAAAAATCGCAGCGCCAGTTTAGCTGTTTTTGGTTTTTCGTGATATGCGAAGCTTGTAGAAATGCGATCGTTCGCATTTAACTCATCCAATTAACCGTTTATCCCTCACGCAGTGAAGAAAAATAGCAGTTAATTTGAACAGTGGTGACAAGGTATTGTCTGCCTAATTCCTATTCAAGCACAGGAAATCTGTATAATTAGTTACATTTTACAAAAGTAAACAGTTTTTCTCGTGCAGCGGTGACTCGGGTAAGGATCGAGGCTTGGGTTGTAACAGTCTACCCTTGATGGATAGAGTACTTCCCTAGGATGTCGCTGCCGAGCGTTCTAGTCTCTCACTCAGTTTCTTCACAAAACAACAAACCCACACGAGCGCAAAATTAACAACTACACTAATAGGTATAAGATACAAATTGTTGACTCTGACCAGGTTGCATTCTAATCGCATCCGGAAACCATTCTTGGAGCAATTTGTAAGTTAACGCTAGATCCAGCAACCTAGTGTTGTTGCACAGACGAGACAACGATGATCGATCTCCTCGCCGCACTCTCCGCGTCGGCATCAGCAGGGATAAGGATTGCCCTGCCACTGCTGATTATTGGTCTGTTGCAAACCCATCTTTGGAGCAGAGTCCCCTTACTGTCGCACATTCCCCCGGCAGTGTTGATTGGGATTCTCACAAGTTGGTCATTATTTGAGCTATTTGCCTCCAAAAAACTGCTAGGTCAACGAGTTTTGCAAGTGATTCAGCTCATCCTCAGTCCTATTGTTGGAGCAATGATGGGCATTGCCATTGCTGAGTTGACAGAAGCCCCATCTTTATTCGTCTGGATAGTGGGAATCGTTGGAGGTTTATTAGCGCTTGTCCTTCAGTTGGTGCAAGTTGGCTGGTTTTATCGGTTACGCGGTTTGCCGCTATGGGCGGTCTTTTTGCAGGATGTTTTATGCGTTGCTCTGGTCATCTTTGCCTTTGATGCACCTAAGCAGGGAGGATTAATTGCTTTACTGCTATTGTGGTTAGCGATTCGCAGTTCTAAGCAGTGGCATAGCTGGTATGTAGGCAAGCATCGTTCTCAAAGACTTCGTCAGTTGCAGCGCGAGAATCCGGACTAGCTAACAGTGTTCAGTGACTAGTGATTGACTAGTACTAGGAGTTTAACTGAACCCAGCACTGTGAGAGATACCGACAAAAAGCGATCGCAATTCCTCCCCTCATCAGGAACTATTCCCTAGGTGCTTCCTCATCAGTCATGGGTAGATTGGGATGCGTTTCACTTTCAGATCCCAGTAAACGTGAAGCTTTCGTTACTTCGCTTTCAGGACTTGGTGAAGCTTTAGGTCTTTCACTGTCAGGATACCTTAAATGGTACAGAGGTCCATCTTGTGAATCTTTATGCCAACGATCGAGTACATCTTTTATCAAAAGCTCTTTAATCCAGATTTTAGAAACAATCACCAATGGTACGGAAAGAAATACACCTAAAAATCCGAAAAATGTACCAAAAACTACCACGGATAATAGGGTGAAAGCTGGTAGCAAAGACACCTGTTTCCCCATAACAAATGGGACTAGTAAATAAGCCTCAAATTGCTGAATCAAAAAGTACAGAATGACTACAGCAAGACCTTTCCACGGATTATCCAGTAAGGCGACTGCCATGGGTGGGATAATACTCAAAACAGGTCCAACATTCGGGATAAACTCTAATAAGCCTGCTAAAAGGGCATTGGCTAATGCTAGTGGTACACCCAAAATCAATAGACCAATAAAGCTCACCGCACCGATGGCTGCCATATCAATCAAAGTTGCCGTCATCCAGCCTACCAGATCCGTTTCGCACTCTGAGAGAATCTCATCCGCGCGCCGACGATAGAATGCAGGAAACAACAAGAGAAAGCCCCGTCGATAAGGCTTGGGATTTGCTAGTAGCATGATTGTCAAAACCAAGACTAGCAATAGGTTCAGAATAATGGCTAACAAGTCCGAGAACCAGCTATAGGCATTCCCCAATACTTTAGTTACCAAAGGCTGAAGCCTTGGGATAAGATTCCCTATATTACGAATATCTAATACCTGCGCTGGAATCAAAGTTTGCAGGGAGTTGAACCAGTTACGCAGACGTTGCAGAAGGCTTGGCACGAGGCCAATTAGCTGTTGCAACTGCTCGGCAAAGGATGGCCCTATCAGTGCCAAGAGGATAAATAAGATTCCCAGTAAGCTAACAACTGTTATGGCAATAGCGATGCCTCGCTTGACTCCTCGTTGCTGAAGTCGGCGCACAACTCGGTTCAAGACAACGGCAAAGACAACTGCTGCAAATATTAGTAAAAGGAGTTGACGCAGCTGCCATAAAATGTACAGAGAAATTGCAAAGGCAAGAAAGCCGATCAATTTCCCTAGACTCACAGCAGTACCTCCCTTTTTTGCCTATTTAAGCCATCTTGCTGACTTTAATCCTTTCCAATCAGCTCTGTCATCTTTCCTAGGAGGAATGGCACTGACTTAAAATCAATTGTTCCTTGGAAAAACCCGGACTTGGGGGACGTTGCCCCCCAAACCCCCCAGTGGGGGACGAAGTGCCTCCCCCACGCCCCCTGCACAAGGGTTGATTGGTGTGATGACTTTTCTTA
>DATNPC010000331.1:0-2157 GCA_036703375.1 Allocoleopsis sp. | reverse complement strand
CAGTCTACTGATGAACTTACTGGTCGTATTTTGGCTTTCATTGAATACTTTAACCAGACAATGGCTAAACCCTTTGAGTGGAAGTATCAAGGTCAGCCCGATGTCACTTCAACTGCTTAGTTATTTCTGCGAGGCTGCACTCAGTCTCCAGCGAACCTCTGCCACTATCGGCAAGCAACTATTTCGACTTAAACCAAAGTTCAGATATTCGCTCAGCGAAGGAGATTTGGCGATGACAGCAACCATCGATATTCTCATTCCAACCTGTTGCCGTCCTGCGGCTTTAGCTGTCACGCTAACCAGTCTTTGCGCTCAGACATTTCGCGATTTTCGCATCGTAATTTCCGATCAAACTGAAGACAGCGACCCCATCGCAACAGGAGAAGTTCAAGCTGTACTGCGCGTGCTACGCGCTCACGGTCATACGATTGACATTCACAAGCACTTACCGCGTCGGGGTATGGCTGAACAACGGCAGTTTCTTTTAGACCAAGTAACAGCTCCTTATGCCCTGTTTATTGATGATGACCTGATTCTTGAATCAACTGTGATTGAGCAAATGCACAAAGCGATTCAAGAAGAGGGTTGTGGTTTTGTGGGCAGTGCAGTTATCGGCCTTAGTTTCATTAATGATATTCGTCCGGAAGAGCCAGCGATCGCATTTTGGGACGGACGAGTCGAGCCTGAATTCGTCCTTCCCGATACACCTGAGTGGGAACGCTGGCGACTCCATAACGCGGCTAATCTCTATCATCTCCAACAACGTCTCGGACTGACTCTCGATAACCCACGCAAGTACCGCGTTGCTTGGGTCGGTGCTTGTGTCATCTATGATACAGCTAAGCTGCGTGCGATCGGTAGTTACTCGTTTTGGCAAGAGCTTCCTACCGACCATTGTGGTGAAGATGTCTTAGTGCAACTACGCTTGATGGAACGCTATGGCGGATGTGGTTTGATTCCCTCCGGTGTCTACCATCAAGAACTACCTACCACGATTCCTGAACGTCGCGTAGCTGCGGATAAAGCCCTCAACTGGGCAGCAGATAAACCGTTATCTCGGAGGTAATCTGCAATGCGTAATATTTTATTCGTAGAACTTCTGGGCGGAATCGGTGATGTCTTAATTGCCCTGCCTGCTATTCAAGCTTTAGCTCGTTCTCACCCTCAGGCAAAACTGACAGTTCTTACCTTTACACCAGGTGGAGAACTGCTAGAAAATGACCCACTGATTCATAAAATTATCTCTATCGATCGCAGTCAAATAAAGCAACGTCCTTTGCTTGCTAGAGAAGCGGTTGAAGACTTGCTAGCCAATCATACTTTCGATCTGATTGTTTCGGATAGCAACTATGACGACATCGAGCATCTCATTCAGGAAAGTGGCACGCCACGAGTCGTAACTAATTTATGGCGCAATCCACCACCGAATGAACGTGTTGGTGACAGATTCCTGCAAATTCTTCTAGCTGAAGGACTAATCGAACCAGAAACTATTGCCGCGCCACAACTCCATCTCACTCCAACTGAACAGCACCAAATTCAGGAAAAGCTTGGTAATATTCGTCACCCGCTTGTCATCTTGTACCCAGATGCAGGCATGACAATTAAGCGTTGGCCTACTGTGAACTTTATCAGCTTGGGGCAGGAATTGCAGAAGCGTTATGGCGCTACCATCATTGTTCCGATTGGTTCCGCTCAAGAACAAGCAGAAGAGATTGTTGCTGAAATTGGAGAAGCAGCGCACGTTTGGCCTCGCGGTACGCTGCGGGAACTAGCATCCCTCATGGCAAATGCTGACCTCGTGGTAGCATCGGATACTGGCTCAGCTCGGATTGCTGCTGCACTGGGTGTGCCAACTATTACTTTATTTGGGCCATCCTGGCACGAGCGTTACGGCCAGCCATTGCCCCATGTGAACCTTCAAGGTTATCCTGAGTGTCCTGAGCGTATCATTCAGAATTTTACGGAGCAGTCCTGTTGGTATAGCGGAGTGTGTCCGCTCGGTAATTGGAATACTTGCCTAGAAGCGATCGCACCTGCTGATGTACTGACTGCGGCTGCAACGCTATTGGAACGGAGGTTACAAGGAAACCTAACCCCCCCGGCCCCCCTTCCCTACCAGGGAAGGGGGGAGCTAGACTCCCCTCTCCTTATAGG
>DATNPC010000330.1:0-5842 GCA_036703375.1 Allocoleopsis sp. | reverse complement strand
GATACTTGGTTGGTTGCCTTTACAACAGACGATGGCCCGGTTTACTACTACGTTTACGATCGCAACTCCAAGTCCAGCACGTTACTCTTCAGCAATCAACCCAAATTAGAAGAATTACAACTGGCATCGATGCAGCCAGTGTCTTATCAGGCACGAGATGGGTTAACGATTCACGGCTACCTAACTACACCCGTAGGTCTTCCAGCAGAAAAATTACCAACCGTACTCCTGGTTCACGGTGGCCATTGGGCGAGAGATTTTTGGGGTTACAATCCACAAGCGCAGTGGCTAGCGAACCGAGGCTACGCCGTGCTGCAAGTCAACTTCCGGGGTTCCACGGGCTACGGCAAAGCCTTCCTCAATGCAGCGAATCGCCAGTGGGCTGCGACTATGCACGATGACTTAATTGATGCCGTGAATTGGTTAGTGGAACAGGGAATTGCCGACCCTGAAAAGGTGGCGATTATGGGAGGTTCCTATGGAGGGTATGCCACGCTAGTTGGGTTAACCTTCACGCCAGATGTGTTTGCGGCGGGTGTCGATATTGTTGGCCCCAGTAACTTGATAACACTGTTCAAAAGTATTCCTCCTTACTGGGCACCCCTACTCGCCAATATGTTCCATCGCGTGGGCAATTTGGAGACGGAAGAGGAGTTTCTCAAATCGCGATCGCCTTTATTTTTCGTCGATCGCATCCAGAAACCTTTACTCATCGCGCAAGGGGCAAACGACCCACGAGTCAAGCAGGCGGAAAGCGAACAAATTGTCGAAGCAATGAGAAAGGCCGAAAAGCCAGTAGAATACGTCCTTTATACCGATGAAGGTCACGGCTTTGCTCGTCCGGAAAACCGCCTGCACTTCTTTGCGATCGCTGAAGAGTTCCTCGCGAAATACTTAGGAGGCCGCGCTGAACCTGTAGGAGATATCCAAGGACATTCCGGTGTCATAAAATAAGGCCTTAAGCTTTCATCGGATAAAAACTAGCAAGGGGCTGATAAAAGAGTGCTGAGGTTAGTGAAGACTATTCGTAGCAGTCGTTGGGTTCACCCCCTGCTGCTTTTGCTCTGGGTGGCAATTGGTACTGCCCTACGCTTTGGTCGCCTAACCTCAAGGGGACCGTGGGCTGATGAGTTTTCGACAATAGTTTTCAGCTTGGGTCATAGTTTTCAAACGGTACCTCTCGATCGCGCGATCGCGATTGATGAACTCTTGCAACCCTTGCAACCTGACTCAACAACAGGGATTGGGGATGTTATTCATCACTTACTAAGCGAGAGTAATCATCCCCCGCTGTATTTCGTGCTGTCTCACTTGTGGCTCAATCTCTTTCCCACTGAAGGAGGGATAGTGTCGATTTGGGCGGCGCGATCGCTGGGAGCCCTGTTTGGTGTTGCTGCAATTCCTGCTATGTTTGCGCTAGGCAATCTGGCTTTTCGCTCTCGGTTAGCAGGTCAAATGGCAGCCGCGATGATGGCAGTTTCGCCTTTTGGAGTATTTTTAGCTCAGGAAGCTCGTCATTACACCTTACCCACGTTGTTTGCGATCGCTTCTTTGTGTTGCTTAATTGTCGCGGCACGAGCGATCGTTGACCGTACCCCATTACCGCTTTGGGTAGGATTAATCTGGATTGCGATCAACACGCTAGGCGTTGCGACTCATTACTTTTTCGCGCTGACGCTTTGTGCTGAAAGCATTGCCTTGTTGGTATTAGCATGGCGTCAAAGTCGAACAAATACGATTCTTCAACAGAGCTTCAAAGCTTGGCGTCGGATTTACGGAGTTGCGGCAGGGACGCTAGTCGGGTGCTTAGCTTGGCTACCTATTTTGCCATCGAATTATGCCAGCGATAATAAGCTCACCCATTGGATTTATGACACTGACCCGCTGAGTAACTGGTTAGCGCCAATTGGTCGAGTTTCAGCTTGGTCGATCTCCATGCTAGTCGCGCTGCCGATGGAAATTACGACGTTACCTTTAGCCATTGCGATCGCTTCTGGACTGGTAACGCTAATTTTCCTAGTCTGGGCGTTACCCATTCTGGGGCGTAGTCTCAAACTTCAGCAAGCCCAGGCGGATAGTCGTTTGAGCGTGCAGGTTTTGAGTCAGTTCATCCTTGGGGCGATCGTGTTGTTCTTTGGTATTACCTATAGTTTGCGTGCCGATCTCACCCTCGCCCCTCGGTATCAGTTCGTCTATTTTCCAGCTTTTATTGCTTTATTAGGAGCAGGACTTGCCACTTGTTGGAATACTCCTAGCTCAGTAGAAATAGAATCAAAATCTGTTAAAGATCGATCGTCTGTTTTTCGCTTCATTCCGAAAGGCGGTAAAAAAGCCGTTATCCTAGTTTGGCTCATGGGACTGTTAGGAGGGATAACAGTTGCGTGGAATCTTGGTTATCTGCAAACTCTCCGTTCCGATCTACTCGTTAACGTCATCCAGCACGTATCGGGTTCTCCTGTTCTGATTGCAACTACCTATCAACACCACGGACAAACGGGTCGGATGATGGGATTAGCGTGGGAATTTAAGCACACGCACGATTCTCTATCTTTCGCACGTCCAGAGATAGCTTCTCCCCTATTTCTCCTAGCTCGCGAACCCCAGGTTTCCAAACTCGCTAAAAATCCCACCGCTACTCTTCAAGAAACAGTTACTAAACTCCCTCGACCTCTCGATGTATGGCTCGTGAATTTCCATGCAGGTGTGGAGTTAGAGCAACAAAATTGTTTTAAAGTTTCGCAAAAATTGCCGAAGTTAGATAGCTATTGGTATCGACTGTATCGCTGTCCCGCACCTAAGTAACCAAGAATTATGAATTATAAGTTATGAATTATGAATTACTGGAGACGGATAGCCCAAGTACTGTCTTCGCGCTATGTCTCTCAATTCATAATTCAGCATTCATAACTCATAATTTAATTTATGCTTGGTTGCAAATGTGTTGCAAGGTGGTAACGAAATCAGGATAGGAGATGGCGGCTGCTTCTGCACGGTCAATGGTAGTCGTGCCAGTGGCATTAAGTGCAGCAACGGCAAGGCTCATCGCAATTCGGTGATCGGTATAGCTATCAACTTCAGTACCCACTAACGGAGTGCCTCCCGTAATTTCCAGTCCATCAGGTAATTCTGTGACTTTGGCTCCCATTCGGTTCAACTGAGACGCCATAACCGCAATGCGATCGCTTTCCTTAACTCGCAGTTCTGCCGCATCCCGAATCACCGTTGTTCCTTCGGCAAAAACTGCTGCTACTGCCAGAATCGGAATCTCATCAATCAAGCGAGGAATCAAATCGCCAGCAATCTGGCATCCTTTCATGCGTCCGTAGCGTACCCGTAAGTCTGCTACTGGTTCCCCGGCAACTACTCGCTGATTTTCCAATTGAATATCAGCGCCCATCATTTCTAAGGCTTCTAAAACGCCAGTGCGGGTAGGATTAACACCGACATTTTCAATCAGCAGTTCTGAACCGGGCACAATTGCACCCGCAACTAACCAAAAGGCAGCCGAGCTAATATCACCGGGAACAATAACTGTTTGCCCTTGCAGTTGAGCTGGGCCTATCACCGTAACGCTATTGGTTTCTGGGTCAATGCTCAGTTTGGCTCCAAACGCTTGCAGCATTCGTTCGCTATGGTCGCGGGAGAGCGCTGGTTCAGTCACCGTTGTTTGCCCCTCTACCATTAAACTAGCCAGGAGAATGCAGGATTTTACTTGGGCTGACGCAATTGGAGAATGGTAGTGAATGGGTTTGAGCTGTTGCCCTTGAATCGCTAGAGGTGCGAGTGAGGCACCCTGACGTCCCCAGATTTGCGCCCCCATTTGTTGCAAGGGCTTGACAACACGGGACATGGGACGCGATCTCAATGAACTATCACCTGTTACTGTAAAAAAGCGATCGGGGTGAGAGGCAAGAAGTCCCAACATTAGCCGTAGAGTAGTTCCAGAGTTGCCAGCATTCAAAACATCTGCTGGTTCTTGTAACTGCCCCAATCCGATACCTGTAACTGTAACCAACTCTGTATTCAGTTCTGAGATTTGAGCGCCCATCGCCCGAAAACAGCTAGCGGTGCTACGAGGGTCTTCGCCCAAAAGGAGTCCCTGAATCTTGGTTTCTCCTTGAGCGATCGCTCCTAACATTAAGGCACGGTGAGAAATAGACTTGTCACCCGGAACCTTGAGGCTTCCCTGTAGAGAGAGTCCTGAGGCTGGGCGTTGAATAAGCAGATGATGCTGATGTTGAGTACCATTGAGTGTGACAACAGCAGTTGGCATTGAAATAAGCTGGCATGAAACGGCAAAGAGAATCCTACCAGGCTTTGGTTGAATTTATCGAAAGCCGAGTCCTTTCTTTTGGTTCTTTTTCCCCTTACTCTTTGATGTAGACTTATTGACTTCTGCTAGGGCTTCTTGAAAGAGATTATGTAAGTGCAGAGGAACACTAGCAATTTCTGGTAACTCTGGCTCTATCGGCTTCTTGTACTCCTGTAATAGAGCATCTAAATCGCGATCGATCTTAAATTCAGGACGCTCTAGGAAAGTTTGCAAAACCTGTTCTAGCTGACTGGGATACAACTGCATCAATTTCTGCCAAATGAAGGCATTAATGGATGGGTCTTCCAGATATTTGCGAACTAATTTATTAGTTATGGCATCGCTCTGCCTGTCTTCGGATTCTAAGATGGTTGTGAACTGAGTATAGGTGGGAAGGAACATCTGACCCCAGCGAGGATGACTAAAGACTGTTACTTGTTCGGCTTTCTTCAGTTCCGCAGGTAACTCAATTTTAGGCGTTACCATTTTTGTCGTTCCCTGGCTGCTGTCAAATAACTGAGAGATTGCTTCTGAGTCAGCACCAGCTTCTTGGGCAGCAGCTTTTAATTCTTCTTGTGTAACCCCAGCTTCTTCAGCAAGCTCGGATAGAGATTTGGATTCATCAATACCTGCTGCTGCCAGTTGACGCTTAGTCAGAAGTTCCTGCAATTCAGCAATCTTCTTGTTTAACTGATACCCAGGAAGTGTGACTTCGTCACTACCAAAAAATTCAACAAACTGATGGTGATACTCGGCTACTGATTTCCAGGCTTCTTCTAATAACTGGGGAGCATCACTGTAAAGGGACTCTTTGTGATTCTCTTTAAAGTTCCCGATTGCCACTGCTAGCTTAGGTTTGCCCAACGCTCCCATAGGCATGCAAGGTCCAGAGAACATCCAGTAGGCGTCTGTTACTGGTGCGATGCGAGTGAGTAAAATTTCTCCCTCTTTAAACCGTGCCATATCCTTGAGAGTAACTGGATCGTTTGGCTTTACTGCGTAATGCTTAGCCGTCAACCAGTTCATTAATTCAAAACCATCTGGCAGAATTTTAGTAACCGCAAACAGTCCAAGGAAGCTACGTTGCCAGCTTTTCAATAAAGTGCGATCGCTCTGTGATAATTCTGGATGGCTGTCCAAGAACAAGTCCAGAACAGTTTTCTCTCTAACTTGCCCCTCACTCACAAAAGCATCAATAACCAGATTCTGGTCATAGCTCGCATTATGACGATTCCCCTGAGGACGGGACTTGACAGCAACAAACGATTCTAATGCTTCTGCTAAATCTCCTTCACCTTCGAGGATAAACTCAACTAATGCTTGCTTTAGCTCGCGTGCTCTATCCAATATTGCATCCACAGCAGAATTTCTAAACTCAACAACCTTAGCTTATCCACTTTTAAGATAAAAGATAGACAAAAGCCTCTTTCCTAGTGGAGAAAGAGGCTTTGAGTGAAAGAAAAAGACCTGGCACCGAGCTATTTTCCCATGGGGCTACCCCCAAAGTATCTTGGCCGCAGCAACGTTTCA
>DATNPC010000329.1:0-16073 GCA_036703375.1 Allocoleopsis sp. | reverse complement strand
GAGGAGAACCTTGGGCAGAAGAGCGCTACAGTTTTTGAAACAGTGAGCAGTGAGCAGTGAGCAGTGAACAGTGAGCAGTGAGCAGTGAGCAGTGAGCAGGTGAAGAGTGGGGGAACAACCCCCGCCACGATTGTTGCTTTGGGTTAACAGTTATCAGTTAGCTCTTTTGAGAGTGGGAACTCTACTACTCACTGTACTTGTATCAAGCAACTGGTCACTGGTCACTGGTCACTGGCCACTGCTCACTGACCACTGGCCACTGCTCACTCAGCTTCCTCCCAACGCGAACCATTGTGGGTATAGCGCGGGACTTCCCGCCCCTCTAACGCCCCATTCGTTAAGATTGTTAGGGACTATTTCGCACTCTGCCTCGCTATGCCTGACCGTGTCGATATCTCAGACGCCTTGCCAGCTCCATCTTTCAATGGGCAACCTTCTCGTACTACCCCCCATCAGCAGAGTCAGGATACGATTCGCATTCGGGGGGCGAGGCAGCACAACCTGAAGAATATCGACCTGGAACTGCCGCGCGATCGCTTAATTGTTTTCACCGGCGTCTCCGGTTCCGGTAAATCTTCCCTCGCCTTTGATACCATCTTTGCCGAAGGGCAGCGCCGCTACGTTGAATCTCTGAGTGCCTATGCACGGCAATTCCTGGGACAACTGGATAAGCCGGATGTCGATGCGATTGAAGGCTTGAGTCCTGCTATCTCCATTGACCAGAAGTCTACCTCCAATAACCCCCGCTCGACTGTCGGCACCGTTACCGAAATCTACGACTATCTGCGACTGTTGTTCGGACGAGCCGGCGAACCCCACTGTCCGATTTGCGATCGCAACATCGCCCCGCAAACCATCGACCAAATGTGCGATCGCATTATGGAACTGCCCGATCGCACCCGATTCCAAATCCTCGCTCCCGTCGTCCGGGGCAAAAAAGGCACGCACAAAAAGCTGCTATCCAGTCTCGCCTCCGAAGGATTTGTGCGCGTGAGGGTTGATGGCGAGGTGCGAGAACTCAGCGATTCGATTGAATTAGATAAAAATTATACACACAACATCGAAGTCGTTGTTGACCGCTTGATTAAAAAGCCAGGACTAGAGGAACGTCTGACGGATTCCCTTTCCACCTGCTTGAAGCGTACTAGTGGAATTGCGGTAGTGGAGGTATTAAATGATACTTCCACAGAGTCAGACGAACCAGTCAAGCATGAGACTACCATACCAGAAAATTCTATAAATGGGGACGATTTCCATCAGCAAATCCCCAAAGAATTGGTGTTTTCTGAAAACTTTGCTTGCCCAGAACATGGGGCAGTGATGGAAGAATTATCGCCCCGACTGTTCTCGTTTAACTCTCCTTATGGGGCTTGTCCCAGTTGCCACGGATTGGGCAGCTTGCGGACGTTTTCGCCCGAACTCGTCGTACCTGACCCAGAAGCACCCGTGTATGCCGCGATCGCACCTTGGTCAGAAAAGGATAATTCCTACTACCTGTCCCTGCTTTATAGCGTGGGGCAAGCATTTGGGTTTGAAATCCAAACTCGCTGGAATCAGCTAACAACCGAACAGCAGCAAGTCCTCCTCTATGGAAGTGACAAATCGATCTGGATTGAAGACCGCAACGATTACAGACACTATGCAGGCGTTCTCAAGATTTTGCAACGGCAATACGATGACACGGGTTCCGATTTGCAAAAACAAAAATTGGAGCAATATTTAATCGACCAACCCTGCGAAGTTTGTCAGGGAAAACGCTTGAAGCCGGAAGCCGTAGCCGTCCGATTGGGACAATATCGAATTCTGGATTTAACGAGTGTTTCCATTCAAGAAAGTCGGGAACGAATCGAGCGCTTGCAATTAAGCAGCCGCCAAGCTCAAATTGGCGACCTGGCTCTGAGAGAAATCAAAGCTCGTCTGCAATTTCTCCTCGATGTGGGATTAGATTACCTGACGCTCGATCGCTCGGCAATGACGCTGTCCGGGGGAGAAGCGCAACGAATTCGTCTGGCGACACAGATTGGTTCGGGGTTGACGGGAGTGCTTTACGTATTAGATGAACCGAGTATTGGGTTGCATCAACGCGATAACGGGCGCTTGCTCCAAACGCTGACTAAACTTCGCAATTTGGGTAATACCTTAATTGTGGTGGAGCATGATGAAGACACGATTCGTGCTGCCGACTATCTGGTTGATATTGGGCCGGGTGCGGGCATTCATGGCGGACAAATTGTCGCGGAGGGCGATTTGAAGGCCTTGTTAGCAGCGGATGATTCGCTGACGGGTGCTTATCTATCTGGGCGCAAGGTCATCGAAACACCTGCCGAACGACGTGCAGGAAATGGGCGATCGCTTTCGATTCAGGATGCTCATCGCAACAACCTCAAACGGATTGATGTAGACATCCCATTAGGTAAGCTGGTTTGCGTGACGGGGGTTTCGGGTTCTGGTAAATCGACGCTGGTAAACGAACTGCTTTACCCGGCGTTGCAACATCACCTGACGAAGAAAGTTCCGTTTCCGAGCGAGTTGAAGGCGATTAAGGGATTAACTGCGATTGATAAAGCGATCGTGATCGACCAATCTCCCATTGGACGCACTCCCCGTTCTAACCCGGCAACTTATACCGGTGTGTTTGATTCCATTCGCGAGATATTTGCTCAAACGATTGAAGCGAAAGCCAGAGGTTACAAGGCGGGGCAATTTTCGTTTAATGTCAAAGGCGGACGCTGCGAAGCATGTGGCGGGCAGGGGGTGAATGTCATTGAAATGAACTTCCTACCCGATGTGTACGTGCAGTGCGAAGTTTGCAAGGGGGCGCGATATAACCGGGAAACCTTGCAGGTGAAGTATAAGGGACATTCGATCGCCGATGTCCTGAATATGACGGTGGAAGAATCGCTGGAGGTGTTTAAAAATATCCCCAGAGCCGCCACCCGGTTGCAAACTTTAGTGGATGTTGGGTTGGGATACATTCACTTAGGGCAACCGGCAACAACCTTATCAGGGGGTGAGGCGCAACGGGTAAAGTTAGCTTCAGAATTGTCTCGTCGCGCTACAGGGAAAACGTTGTATTTAATTGATGAACCGACGACAGGTTTATCGTTCTACGATGTCCATCATTTGCTCAATGTATTGCAGCGTTTGGTAGATAAGGGCAATTCGATTCTGGTGATCGAACACAATTTAGATGTGATTCGCTGTTCGGATTGGGTCATCGATCTAGGACCAGAAGGTGGCGATAAAGGGGGAGAAGTCATTGCAGTGGGGACACCGGAGGACGTGGCCAAGAATAAGAAGTCGTATACGGGGCAGTATTTAAAGCAGGTGTTAAAGCAGCATCCTCCTATAGTCCATCTTGAGTAAGCAGATGGCCTGTGAGAAGAGAAAGATAAAAAATTTTCCTATCCAAATGTATTACTGATTGGAAAGTGTTTACTGAATAGGTACGAGTTGACGACGCAAAATGCGAGTGTTGTTCTTATAGATGTTCAGGTATATCGGCTCACTACCTCCTTCGCGCCAAGAAATTGAATAACTGTACTCTCCGTTGTCCCAGGTTATGCCTCGGTAGCCGTCATCACGCCAAGCAGTTCCATTAGTTAGATTTATGCAGTTACCTTGAGAATCACAACCTCTGTAGGTTCTTCCATTATCGGCATCTTCACCAAGAGTAATTGTGAATTCTCCTGCATGGTAAATATCTGCGTTTGCTACAGTTGCTCCAAAGATGGAGGAAGTGACAATAGCAGTAGCGATAAGTCTTGTGAAGAGGTTCATTTTGCTTGTCCTTTCGCTATCGGCAGGCATGATATCAACATTACGGCAACTTTACCCGCTTTTCGAGCTTAGGTGAGAGAGCGATCGCATACTCAATCACAAGTTTTTCCTGTCATGAATTCATATTCTGTGCCCTTTGTCAATACGTAAGTCCTAATACCAATCAACCCTTGTGCAGGGGGCGTGGGGTAGGCACTTCGTCCGCTACTGGGGGGTTTGGGGGGCAACGTTCCTCAAGTCCAGGTTTTTCCAAAAAAATCGCTTTTATAGCAACTCTCATACTTAACTTACTATTTAGGTTATCGGTCACAACCCATCTAGTCGAAAGAACTGTTAGAAAAAAGACAGAACTGAATGATTGAGGAGTAATCTCGATCGCGGCACCTTCCGAAGCATCTACGACGCACAACAACCAAACGGATGGATTGATTGCTCCCACCTGTTTCCGCAGTAAGTACATCCAGGTAAGCAACTCAAAACCAAATCAGGGGCATCGAGAGTGTTGATGTTCAATCTGCTTGCTTGACGCAACAGGCTCCTTCACTAGGTTGTCTTTGCCGACAAGCTGACTTGAAAATAAGGCAGAAGGCAGAAGGTTCTTATGAACAAGACTTTTCATGCATTCTGGTGTACGCCGTTCATGAGCGACGACTTAGTGCATTCAGGCAAAACCACCTCTATCTAAGCAGGGGCGCAAGGGGCAAAGGAAATTCGGGTGGTAATTAATTTTTGCCCTGCTGGATTAGCACCAGGGACGAAGAAGAAATCGTGCAACTCGTTGAAAACTATAATTCCGAGCAATAACAATGTTAACGGCACAACAGACCAGCGACATCTTGATTGTTGACAACCAGTCAACAAGTCTCAAGATGCTGTCTAGCCTCTTGCAAGAGTTGGGTTTTAATGTCTTAGTGGCAAAGACGGGCAAAAGTGCCATGAGAAAGTTGCAAAAGGTATCGCCCGATCTCATCGTATTAGATGCAATCGAACCAGAACTAGACGGATTTGCAACGTGTCATCACCTGAAATCTTCACCAAAAACTAGAGATATTCCCGTGATTTTAATGACGGCTCTATCGGAGTCGATGGATATCAGTCAAGGATTTAAGGTGGGAGCTGCTGACTATATTACAAAACCATTTAAAAAAGAAGAAGTTTTAGCTCGGATTAACCATCAACTTCAGATCAAACGATTACAACAGCAGCTAGACGAACAAAACCAACAACTGCAACAAGAAATTCGCGATCGCGTTCGGGAAACAGCACAACGAAAAATCGCTGTCAAGCATTGCCAAGTGCTTGAAGAACGTCTGAAATTAGTCAGTCAGGCTAGTAACGACGGCTTCTGGGACTGGAATATAGAATCGGGCGACCTCTATATTTCTCCCCGCTGCAAACAGATGCTGGGCTACTCCGATGAGGAACTGCCCAATGATATGTCGGCTTGGGCAAACCTAGCCTTTCCTGAAGACAGAATTATCCCATCCAAACTGATGGAAGGTAGCGATTCTGACACCATTTCTCGCTACGAATCGACCCAACGCTTCCGTCATAAAAATGGTTCCACCGTCCACATCCTCTCGCGCACTCTTCACCTCAAAGACGCTGACGGACAGGTTCATCGCCTGATTGGGACGTATACCGATATTACAGAAATCACTACGACACTCGAAGCGCTACGACAGTCCCGTCGCCTACTAGCCGGTGTGTTAAATAGCTGTCTGGATGGAGTGGCCGCGTTTTCTGCACTTCGGGATAATCAAGGAAACATCATCGATTTTATTTGGCTGTTGCAAAACCCCGCCGCTGAAACCATATTAGGTCGTCAAGAGAGCGACTTAGTGGGGAAGCAACTATTGGTAGAAATGCCCCAGCATCGCAAAACAGGCTTATTTGAAAAGTATGTTTGCGTCGTGGAAACGGGAGAACCCCTTCAAACCGAAGTGTATTATGCCGATCGCAAAGTCCGGCTGTGGCTGCAAATCGCGGCTGTCAAGTTAGGTGATGGTTTTGCCGTGACGTTCCGCGATATTACAGAACGCAAGCAAATGGAGGAGCGCAATCGTGCGTTACTCAATGCAATACCTGATGTCATCTTCCGTCAACGAGTAGATGGAACGTATTTGGATGTTCAAGCCAAAGAGGGCAAGTTATTAACCCCCCCGGAAATGCTCATTGGTCGCAACTTACACGATCGCATGCTGCCGGAAGCACACAAACAGAGAATTCTCGCTCATCTGAGAACGGCGGTAGAAACTGGAGAACTTCAGACTTACGAGTATGAATTACTCAAGCCTGACGGCGTTCACAGTTACGAAGCGAGGTTTGTTAGAAGTGGTGGCGATGAAGCACTCCGGATCGTGCGCGATGTTACCGATCGCAAACGAGCGGAGGCGGCACTCCGGGAGAGCGAAGCACAATTTAGAGGAATTTTCCAAAGTGCAGCAATCGGTATTGGGATTACAGATGCGGATGGCAAGGTGATCGTGGCAAATCCTACCCTAGAAGCCTTTCTCGGTTACAGCGAAGCCGAGATGCAAAGTCCGGATTGTCCCAATATTACCTACCCGGACGATCGCGATCGCGATCGCACGCTCACCCAGGATGTCATCAATGCCGTGCGAGACTCCTTCCAATTGGAAAAGCGATATATCCGTAAAGATGGTCATATTTTCTGGGGACGTTTAACCCTGTCTGCGGTTCGCAATGCGAAGGGAGAGTTTCAATTTATTGTTGCGATTGTCGAAGATATTAACGATCGCAAACTGCGGGAACTGGCGCTAGAGGAAAGCGAACGGCGATTTCGAGCGATTTTTAACAATAGCTTTCAGTTTACTGGATTGCTCAAACCCGACGGCACCCTCTTGGATACGAACCAAACAGCACTGAACTTTGGAGGTGTTGCACTCCCGGATGTGGCTGGATTGCCGTTTTGGGAAACCTGCTGGTGGAGAGAGGGAGATGGGGAGAGGGGGAGATGGGGAGATGGGGAGAACTCCTCGAATCGAACCCAGGATACGTCGCAACCGTTTGCACTCTCGCCTAAACAGCAGCAGTTGAGGGAGGCGATAGAGCAGGCGGCATTGGGTCAATTCGTGCGATATGAGGTTGATATTCGAGGGGTTGGGGATCGGGTAATTACAATCGACTTTTCGATTAAACCCGTCTTTAATAAACGTGGCAAAGTGGTGCTGCTGATACCAGAGGGGCGTGATATTACCGAGCGCAAACAGGCAGAAGAGCGCTTGCGCTTGTTAGAGTCGGCTGTGGTCAATGCTAATGATGCCATCATTATTGCTGAAGCGAAGCCAGTTACTGGTCCGAGTCCAAAGATTATTTATGTCAATGAAGCCTTTACGCGCATGACGGGGTATAGCCCGGAAGAGGCGATTGGTAAAACGCCTCGCATGTTACAAGGGGCGAAAACCGATCGCGCTGAACTCCGCAAAATCCGTCACGCGATTGAGACTTGGCAGTCAGTCCGGGTGGAACTTATAAACTACCGTAAAGATGGTTCTGAGTTCTGGGTAGAGCTGGAGATTGTGCCAGTGGGTGACGAGACGGGCAGCTTTACACATTGGGTTTCCGTGCAACGCGACATTACCGATCGCAAGCGATCCCAAGAGCGCTTGCTCCTGTTAGAACGAGCCATTTCTGCGTCGAAAAACGGCATTGTCATTAGCGATGCTCAAGCTCCTGGCAACCCGATTATTTATGTCAATTCGGGGTTTGAGCGGATGACGGGTTATCGAGAAGCGGATATGATTGGCACGCCCTGTCGTCCTTGCGCTCGAACTAATGCCGCACCGACAACGCTGGAAGAACTACGACATGCACTCGCTCAAGGCAGAGAAACTCAGGTGACACTGGGAAACACTCGCAGTGATGGCACGTTGTTCTGGAGTGAATTCTGCGTCACCCCGGTTCGAGACGCTGTTGGGCGTTTAACTCACTTTATTGGGGTGCAAACCGATATTAGCGATCGCAAACAAGCGGAGGATGCCCTCAAGGAGAGTGAAGAACGCTTCCGAACGATGGCTGACAGCACGGCAGTCATGTTGTGGGTATCCGGCATCGATGGGAAGTGTTCGTTCTTCAACCAGACTTGGTTGGAATTTACGGGACATACCTTGGAGGAAGAGTTAGCCATTGGCTGGTTGGACGTTCATCCGGACGATCGACAACGCTGCATCGAAATTTATCGCCAAGCCTTTGAAGCTCGCGAGAGTTTCGAGATGGAATACCGCCTGCTGCGTTTTGATGGGGAATACCGCTGGATCGTCGATCTCGGCAAACCCCGGTTTACGCCGAATGGCAGCTTTGCTGGATATATTGGCTCTTGCCTGGATATCACAGAACGCAAAATTACACAACTCAATATTACAACTGCCAAAGCCGCGCTGGAACGTCAAATGCAGCGAGCGCTACTTTTGGGACAAATTACTCAAGAGATTCGGTCGAGCTTAAATTCAGAGCGCATCTTTCAAACCGCCGTCACCCAAGTCGGTCAAGCTTTCCGCGCCGATCGCTGTCTGCTTCACACGTACATCGATCGCCCCATTCCTCAAATTCCTTTGGTTGCAGAGTACAAGCAATCGGGCATCGAATCGATTTTAAGTTTAGACATTCCGGTACTGGGTAATTCCCACGTCCAGTTACTCTTAACTCAAGACTCCGCGATCGCGTCTGATAATGTGTATGCAGACCCCTTACTCGAAGCGGCTTCATACCTCTGCCATCAACTCGGCTTAAAGTCAATGCTCGCCGTGCGTACCTCGTATCGGGGCAAGCCGAATGGAGTCATTGCGATTCATCAGTACGATCGCTTCCGCCAGTGGCGCGAGGAGGAAATCGAACTGATGGAAGCTGTAGCCGCTCAAGTGGGAATTGCGATCGCTCAAGCCAAACTGCTCGAACAGGAGAAACAACAGCGTCAAGAACTCGCTTTGCAAAATCAAGCGTTAGAGAAAGCCAAACTGGATGCAGAAGCGGCCAACCGTGCCAAAAGTCTCTTTCTGTCCAAGATGAGCCACGAATTGCGGACGCCCCTCAATGCGATCTTAGGCTTTACTCAAATCGTAATTCGCGATCGCTCTCTTAAAACCGAACAAATTGAATATTTAGGCATCATCAATCGCAGCGGCGAACACCTGCTGGAACTCATCAACGACATTTTGTCAATGTCCAAAATTGAAGCGGGTCAAGTTACGTTCAATGAAAATAGCTTTGATTTGTATCGGCTGCTCGACTCTTTAGAAGAGATGCTGCGGCTCAAAGCCAGTTCCAAGGACTTAACACTTTTGTTTGAACGCACCCCAGAGGTGCCTCACTACGTCCAAACCGATGAAGGAAAACTGCGTCAAGTTCTGCTCAATCTGCTGGGTAACGCGATCAAATTCACTCAAACGGGTAGCATTACCCTACATGTGGGTATTGGATCGAAAGAATTGGGTCTAGAACACGAGCAACAACCAACACCCAATCACCAACAACCAATAAACACCCAACAACCAACAACCCTCTTCTTTGCCGTGAGAGACACCGGCCCCGGCATCTCTCCAGAAGAACTGGGTATTCTCTTTGACCCCTTTCTCCAGACCGAAACCGGCCGCCAATCGACGGAAGGGACTGGCTTAGGTCTACCCATTAGCCAACAATTCGTGCGCCTGATGGGTGGAGATATCGCCGTCAGCAGTACTCCAGGTCAAGGCAGCATTTTTAGCTTTGATATCCAAGTTGGCGTGGTCGATGCGGTGGAGGAAAAATCCAGTTCGAGTCAACGACGGGTCATGGGCTTAGATCCGAATCAACCGGACTATCGTATTTTGGTGGTTGAAGATGTTGAGGAAAATCGCCAACTTTTGGTTGAAATGCTCGAATTCGTCGGTTTCCAGGTACGGGAGGCTACAAACGGTCAGGAGGGAGTAGCTGTTTGGGAAAGTTGGTCGCCGCATCTGATTTGTATGGATCTCCTCATGCCTGTTATGGATGGCTATGAGGCAACTCAACAGATCAAGCAAACTCCTCAAGGTCGCGATACGATTATTATTGCTCTGACTGCCAGTGCGTTTGAGGAGCAGCGAGATGTCATCTTTAAAGCAGGCTGCGATGACTTCCTGCCAAAACCATTTCGGGAGGAAGCATTGCTAGAAAAGATCGCTCTCCATTTAGGGGTACGTTATGTTTATGAGGGGGAGCAATCCTCGGCTTTACTGCGATCTCCCACTGTCGTCGAGCGATTGACTCCCGATGCTTTGGCTGTCATGCCTGTATCTTGGATAGACCAGCTCTATCAAGCGGCACTCTATGCCGATGATGAACTGATGAACCAGCTCATCGAGCAAATCCCCGTCAACTTTAGCGGTTTGCGTTGCTCCTTAAGCGAGATGCTCAATAACTTTCGCCTTGAGGAACTCATCAGTTTGACAGAACTCGCTCGGTCAACTCAGGCTGAAATACGAAATGAATAGCAACCAGGCATCAGAACCGTGGGCCGACCTTCTTGTTGTAGACGATACCCCAGATAATCTGCGCCTTCTGTCTACCATGCTGAGCGAACAAGGGTATAAAGTCCGCAAAGTCATCAGCGGACAGTTAGCGCTCAGAGTGGTATCGGTAGCCCCACCCGATCTGATTTTGCTGGATATCAATATGCCTCAAATGAATGGCTATGAGGTCTGTCAGCAGCTCAAAGCCAACCCCAACACAGCAGAGATTCCAGTCATTTTTATCAGTGCTTTGGATGATGTTTGGGATAAGGTGAAAGCCTTTGATGTGGGGGGCGTCGATTATATTTCCAAACCGTTTCAGGGTGAAGAGGTGTTAGCGCGGATCAAAAACCAATTAGCGCTGCGCTCGCTGCAAAAACAATTAATAGAGCAAAACGCTCGCCTCTCCCAAGAAATTCGCGATCGCCAAAAAGTAGAGGAAGCCCTGCGACAATCCGAGACGCGAGAACGAGCCAAGGCCCAAGAGCTAGAACTCATCCTCGCCCAATTAAAACGCACTCAAATGCAACTGATTCAATCTGAAAAAATGTCCGGTTTGGGACAAATGGTTGCAGGAGTTGCTCACGAAATCAATAATCCCGTCAGCTTTATTTACGGCAATCTTGCTCTGGCGAGAGTCTACTTCCAAGACCTCCTCAGCTTAGTTGAAATCTACCAGAGAACGTATCCCGAACCCACCCCAGAAATTCAGCAGCTAATTTCTGCGATCGAACTCGATTTTTTGGTAGGAGATTGGCAAAAACTCATGCAGTCGATGCAGACGGGAGCCGAACGCATCCAGAAGATTATTTTATCGCTCCGGAGCTTTTCCAGAATCAATGAATCGGAACTCAAACTGGTCGATATCCATGAAGGCATTGAAAACACGCTACTCCTGTTGCAGCACCGATTAACAGCAGACGGAAATACGAAAGCGATTGAAGTGATTAAAGAGTACGGTCAATTACCGAGGGTTGTCTGCTATGCCAGCCAAATCAATCAGGTATTTATGAATCTGCTCTCGAATGCGATTGATGCTGTAGAAAAGCGACCTTCTCCTAGAATTCTTACAATCAGTACGTCAGCAGTCTGTAGCTCTGAACAACAAATAACTGACAACAAACAACTCACAACTGACTGGGTGATAATTCGGATTGCTGACAATGGACCGGGGATGAGTGAGGAGGTACAAAAGAAAGTCTTTGACCCATTTTTTACAACGAAACCTGTCGGGAGTGGGACGGGCTTGGGGTTGGCGATTAGTTATCAAATTGTGGTCGAAAAACACAAAGGACATCTTCGTTGCGTATCTGTGCCAGGAGAGGGAACAGAGTTGATCGTCGAGATTCCAGTCAGACCTTATCGAAGTGCCTATATTTCGTGAAATGCGATCGCATCTCAGGAAAATCTGTTCTGCTGTTAGGGTATCGATTAAAGCTCATGTCTCAGTATCTACAATCCAAAATCGTGTAAGGCATTGACCAAATGCTGAAGATGAGCGAGTTCGTGAGTTGCCATCACGGAGAGGCGAATGCGACTGGTGGGAACAGTAGGAGGACGGATGGCTGGGGCAAAGATGCCAGCTGCTTTCAGTTTTTGTCCCGCATCAAGAGCATCGGCAGCACTCGCTAGTTGAATGCAGAGGATGGGTGATTCAGATGGCAACAGTTTGAGCTGAGGTAGCTTTTGCGCGATGAGTTGCTTGAGCGTGCTTACATTGCGATCGAGTTGGATGCGGCGTTCGGGTTCTTGTTGGACAATCCGAATCGCAGCTAAGGCGGCGGCTGTATCTGCCGGTGATAAACCAGTGGTGTAAATCCAGCTAGCTGCGCGGTTTCGCAGAAAGTCAATGAGAACCCTTGAACCGGCTACATATCCGCCTAAACTGCCCAATGCTTTACTCAGAGTGCCAATCTGAATCAAGGGTTGTCCAGTACAGCCAAAGTGTTCTACACATCCAGCCCCTGTAATCCCCAATACTCCCGTCGCGTGGGCTTCATCGACCAGTACCATGCAGCTAAATTCTTCTGCTAAGGTTAATATCTCCGGTAGGGGGCAAAGGTCGCCATCCATACTGAAGACAGTATCGGTAGCAATTAAGCAACGACGGTAGTGGTGCCGATGTTGGCTGAGCTGATGTTTCAACTCTTCGATATCAGCGTGAGCATAGTTAATGACTGCCGCACCGCTCAAAATCGCGCCATTTTTTAGGCTGGAATGATTGTACTGGTCAGCGAGAATCAAATCGCGTTTTCCCACTAAAGCGGCAATGGTACCTAAGTTGGCGAGATACCCGGAACTAAATACTAGAGCATCTTCAGTTTGCTTGAGAGATGCGATCGCATTTTCCACTTCTCGATGCAGTTCCCGATGTCCGCTGAGCAATCGAGAACCCGTGCTACCCGTACCGAACTCTTGAGTAGCATCCACAGCCGCTTGAATCAGTCGCTCATCCCCTGCTAGTCCTAAATAGTCGTTACTAGCAAAATTGATCGCCTCGCGCCCTTCCAACTGCACGACGGCACCGGGGCGACGTTGCAGCGTTTGCACCGAACGATACCAGTCGGCTTTGTGGATGGTAGCGAGGGATTGCTCTAACCAAGTATAAGGATCGGTTGGCATTGCGATCGCTTATTGCTCACTGTCTTGAGGAGTTTCAGTATCCTCGATTTGTGCATTCTTACCTTTAACAGGAGCTACCCTCTCAACTAAGCCCATTTCAAAAGCAACATCGGGTAAATCGCCTGCTATGTATTTTCCCGGCTGAAACAGTCGTCCAGGTGTAAAACACACCTGTCGCAGCTCAACTACCTCACCAGGGGCAAACAGCCCTCGCCACATTTTTCGCTCAATTGCCATAACACATTCTCCTGTTGAGTTAATCTCCTCAGATCTTGCACCACTTTCAATAGTCTTGCCTATGTCGGGTGGGCATTGCCGAAGAGAAGTTAAAAACTTGATTCTATCGTTGGTCGGCAATCCCCACCTTACGATTATTGAGAAAGGCGCAAGATGTCAATCTCGTTACTCTTTCATTCTGGCAGTTCGGGTACGGTACGGAGCGCTTTAGCCGAGTGGGGCGTTCTCTATCGCTCTGCCAATTCTCTTGTTTGTGGTTGACTGGGTATTAAGCAAGATGGGAGGTTGAAGCCAAGTTTTCACGACTGATTGAGCAAGCCGTTGGACGGCAATTATACAAACTTATTTCCCAAAATACAAAGCAATTAAAAAATCTGAATTACTCCATAATTTTCCTTCGCTACGGTTTGAAGCTAAATTTTACAAATACAAAACTTCCAGAGATTAATTTTTGGAAATATCTTAGTCAAACTATCTTTTTTGCTTGTGGTCTCGGCGCTGAATAAGACATTTTTTCGTTCATAGTGCAGTTAACGATAGTTGCCGTTTATAATATTATTAATCAGTGCAAAGAAACTTAAGATTTTCTCTCGTCAGATAAAGCAGGAGCCTAGAAAAACAGGATAATGAGTACTTTAGAAGAAATTCAACAAATTGCATTAAACCTGTCCCTGAGATTTGACGACCCGTATTCGATGAAGCTTCAAATAAAGCAAATTAAACTAGCTCAAAAGCAACTTCGAGCGATCAAAAGAGAACTCAATGCAACTCTGCGTGAAATTCACCAGCAATCATCTCAGTCTAAAGCGGATATGATTTTCTCTGGTGGTCTAGATATTTTGGCGAATCGGAAGTGGGCGGGACGTGTGAGGACAGCCACTCGACGCGCGATCGCACGAGAGAAGCAAGCCGCACAACAGCCTTATCTGGAATTAAAAGCAGCGATCGATAATTTTATCGCGGAAGGCGATCGACTAAAGGCGATCGCAGAGGAATATCTGCTTACCCATCAGCAGAAATAAATGAGTAGAGCCGCGACATGTCGCGTCTCTACAGTTATCAGTCTCACTAAAAAAACTAGGGCGATCGCAATTTCACGATCGCACCTAACTCAACTACATCGTTTTGATTAGGAAGACTACGGCTGAAGCTTTGTAAGTGTTTCCATAACATGCTGCGCGGATTTGACATCTCCTTGCTCAAAGAAGAGTTTTGCCGCTTGCTGTAAGTCGGCAATTGCACTTTGATGATTTCCCAAGCGACGGTGAACGACGCCCCGACAGGTATAGGCAGTGGCATCATTTCCATTAAGCTCGATCGCGTGGCTTAAGTCTTCCAGCGCTCCGTGTAAATCTCCTGCTTGCAGCTTGTTTAAACCGTCGTGATGGTAATCTTGTGCTGTCTTCTGAACGGTAGCTTCTGGCATTGGCTGTAACAATAGTTCATTGCTCAGCAAGAGGTTAGTGGCTTTTTCTAAATCCTCCATCGCGCCTTGATAGTCTCCTACAGCAGAACGAGCCGTACTGCGTCGGTTATAGGCTTCCGTATTATTTGGATCGAGCTTGAGTACCTCAGTATAAGCTTCAATCGCCGAGTGATAGTCTCCTAATTCGTATCGAACATTTCCCTGAACGATTAAACCGTCAATCAGTTTCTGCTCGCTATCCTCGCTGACTTCCTCGTCCTGATTCAAGGTATGCGTGATTTGCTGAAAAAAGGCTTGGGCAGAAGCCGGAGCAATCTGCTTGGCTCGGTCAAAATCTTGTATGCTTCCCCAATTGTCGCCAATTTGCATTCGGGTATAACCTCGGTTGAGGTAAGCTTGAGCGTAGTTGGGGTTCATTTCGATCGCGCGATCGAAATCCGCGATCGCAGCTTGATAATCCCCCTGCAACGCTTGGCTCAACCCTCGATTGAAATAAGCTTCAGCAAAATCGGGATTCATGTGTAGTGTTTGGTTGAAATCCTCGATCGCTCCTGGATAATCCTCTAATTGCATGCGAGCATACCCTCGATTCAGGCATGCTAAGGCTTGCAAGCCAGTTACGATCGCGTTATTAGTACGGTTAGGATAAATGCTCAGAACTGCATTGCAATCTGCGATCGCTCCTGGAAAATCCTGCAATTCCAGCCGAGCATGGCCTCGATTTAGGTAAGCTTGAGCGCAGTTGGCATCAAGCTCCAAAGCGTGGTTGAAATCCTGAATCGCTCCCCAGCGATCGCCTAGGGTAGCGCGAGCCATCCCGCGATTGCAATACGTTTCGGCATGGTGAGGATAAATCCGCAGCACTTGGTTGTAATCTTGGATTGCCCCTTGATAATCTCCCTTATCGTGGCGGATCGTACCTCGGTGGCTATAAGCTTCAGCAAAATTGGCGTTAAGCCGCAACGCTTGGTTGAAGTCTTCAATTGCAGCTCGATCGTCACCTCGATCTAGCTTCTCGACTCCCCGCCGAAAAAACTCTAACGCATCTGGTGTTGTGACTGTGGCGTTATGAGGTTTTGTTGGAACAGTCGCTGTTTGAGATTGCTGCACGAACTCGTCCTCAACCCATGCGCTTCGATCGGCTAGATTGGATGCGATCGCAAGATTAGCCGAATAACTAGATTGTTTCCTATTCCCCGATAGAACCTGGCTTTCGTTTTCTATGTTGCTGCTCATGTCCGTAAGCCTAACGTTACCTTCAACTCCTCCGGTCGTTTTCCAAGGAGCAGCAATCTGCTCGTGCAGAGGAGGACATCTCGCTGTGTCCAGAGAGATTTAGTTACTTACAGAGCAAAGTCACCTCGATCAGGATAATGAAATCTGGATATTTTCTATCGTCTTTCTGTGCCTGGAGTGGTTCACCTGTCAGCAGTAATGCTCTCCGACTTAGGCATCATGTAAAAATAACTTGAACAATTTCCCTCAGAGTTAGATCATGAGAATGTAAACGAATTAAAGCC
>DATNPC010000328.1:0-4734 GCA_036703375.1 Allocoleopsis sp. | reverse complement strand
TCTGACAAGCGACGCACGCCGTTTAATATTGGTCGGGCAATTGAAATGACGGGCTTTCAACTCCACGAAGCCAGAGCGTTGGCTATCGGATTGGCGCAAAAAGTCAACAATCCTCAGGCAGTACTGCAAGCGGTATTGGACTGGACGTCGGGTCAACCATTTCTCACGCAAAAACTCTGTCAGCTCATCCGAAAAGCTGAGTCTCAAATTCCCACAGGAAGAGAGCAAGTGGGCGTGGAGGAGTTGGTGCAAAAGTACATTATCTCCAACTGGCTGCGACCCGTTGCCTAGAAATCCGATAAAGGAAGGATTAGGCGCTCGGTTCATCTGAACCTTGATAACTGAACAACCATGTAGGTGAAAGTCCTACCCCTCTGGGTACTGAGGTGAAAGCATCACCCTGATTTCAGGAGGTAGCATCTCCGGGGATTAATGCAAGGGTGAAAAGGCAGAAACTAGACGAACCTTACGTCTATGGCTGTCGAGCAAGAGTACATGGGTAAGGAAATCTGAAGGCATGATTGAATCACCGTGAGGATACGATGGGCTACAAAGGTTATTGCCCAAGCCAAAATGGCAAGGATGTTAGGGCTAGCGGTTCCAGTTCCGACTGGCCAGTACCTCAATAAAACCCGGTGAACAGTGCCGCCCTAAAGACTCAAAATGGTTGTTGGGAACGGGATAACCCCCTCTAAGCTCTCCGCAAGGTCGATAGCGGAGTAGGTAGCTAGCTAGATGCTTAGAGCGGGAGGGATGTTGACAGAAGCTAAAGCCCCTGGTAACGCAGGGAATATGCTCACAGTCAACCAATGGCTTGGATGATGTAGCTGCAATTAGTGAGTGAAAATGTCTAAAACAGAGATAACTTCAAAAGTGGAATGGAGGCACATAGACTGGCGTAAAGCGGAATATGCTGTCCTTAAGCTCCAAAAGCGGATATATCGAGCCTCGCGTGACGGTGACTTAAAAGCAGTTCGTAAGCTTCAAAAACGCTTAATGCGGTCTTACTACGCCAAATGCCTTGCAGTGCGTAGGGTATCCCAAGATAACCAAGGGAAAAAGACGGCTGGTGTGGACGGTGTTAAATCATTATCCCCGAAGGAACGTCTGACCCTGGTAGGTGAACTAAAACTAAAAGGAAACTCCAAACCCACCAGACGGGTATGGATTCCAAAACCAGGAACAAAAGAAAAAAGACCACTGGGAATACCCATAATGCACGACAGGGCGCTTCAAGCACTAGCAAAGCTTACTTTAGAGCCTGAATGGGAAGCACGGTTTGAAAAACGGTCACATGGATTCAGACCAGGCAGGTCAGCACACGACGCTATAGAGGACATCTTTAATGTCATTAGATACAAATCCAGATGGGTGTTAGACGCTGACATTGCCAAATGCTTCGACCAAATAGACCACAATGCCCTGCTCAAGAAACTCAATACATATCCTGGCATGAGACGGCAAATTAAAGCTTGGCTCAAATCAGGAGTAATAGACAAGCACACTTTCTTTGAAACCGACAAGGGAACACCACAGGGGGGAGTTATCTCTCCCTTGCTGGCAAACATCGCCCTACACGGGTTAGAAAGCTATGTTTGTCAAGGGGCGCTGAAGAACGGATTTCTGGTTCGATATGCCGATGACTTCGTGTTTCTACACGAACAACAAGAAGCAACAACCACAGCCAGAAGTCGAATAGATGAGTTTCTTGGTGAAATGGGGTTAGAAGTCAAAGAATCAAAAACAAGGGTGACACACACATCTACTGGATTCAACTTCCTTGGCTTCAACATCAGGCAGTATCAAACGGGTGCATATAGGGCAGCGCATAACACCAACGGCGAAAACTTGGGGTTCTCAACCCTAATAAAACCAAGCAAAGAAGCAATTAAACGACACCTAAGAAAAATCGCCGAAGTAATAGATAATCATCACAATGCCCCTCAAAAGGCACTCATCAGACGGCTAAACCTGATAATCAAAGGGTGGTGTAACTATTACTCAAGCGCAATCTCAAAAGAAGAATTCTCAAGGTGTGACCATCTCATCTATCAAAAACTTCTTGCATGGGGTAAGCGTCGTAGAGGAAAGAATCAGGGTGTAAGAGACGTTGTTAATAAATATTGGCAACGAATAGAAAGTCGAAAATGGGTGTTCGCAACTCACGACGGCTACGAACTCTACGACCACGCCGCCACACCAATAGTAAGACACACAAAAGTCCAAGGCGACAAAAGTCCCTATGACGGGAACGACATCTACTGGAGCTTGCGATTAGGAAAACGCCCTGGAATGCCTCAGAGGAAAATCAAGCTTCTGAGGATGCAAAAGGGCAAATGCCTGCACTGCAAAACACCGTTCAAAGATGGAGATTTGACAGAAATTGACCACAAGAAACCACTCTCCAAGGGTGGAAAAGACATCTACTCTAATCTCCAGCTACTACACAAACACTGTCACGACACAAAAACCGCCAAGGACGTAAGTCCGAAGCGGGGAGGTACTCATGATAAGAGCTGAGTCATTGAGGAGCCGTGTAATGGGAAACTATTACGCACGGTTTTGTAGGAGAAGTGGGGAAGGTGACTTCCCTACTGACTCCAGCGAAGCACAAGATGAACCGGAGCACCTTAAAACAATACGCGATCGCATTTTGTGTAACGAACAACGCGCTTCTCGCCTGCTAGGACTGTATCAGCAAATCTTACAGCAGGGTGAAGTGGCAACGGCTGACAGTCCCGAACAAATGGAATTGCGGCTGACAGGATTAGTCGTCAAACGGGAGGGAAAGTTAAGAGTTAATAATCGCATTTATCAGCAGGTTTTCGACCAACATTGGGTCGAGCAAGTACTCGCCAACCTGCGTCCTTACGCCGAGGCGATAACGGCTTGGTTAGCGTCCGATTGCCAGGATAAATCCCGACTATTGCGCGGTCAAGCCTTGCAAGAAGCCATTGAATGGAGAGCGGAGAAAAGCCTGAGCCATGAAGACGTAAAATTTTTAGATGCTAGCCGAGAATTAGAAAAACAAGAATTTCAACGCGCTTTAGACGCCGCCTACAAGGCCAATCAGCTCTTAGCTGCTGCACAAAAGAAAGCCTATCGATTCATTGGTTTTGGTGCTACTATCCTAAGTCTATCCTTAGTTGGAGCAACTATAGCAGGAGTTCGCACGAGCAATGCCTTTCGAGTGACACGAATCGAGCAGGATGCAACGACGGCTTTGCAACAGTCCAATCTCGCACCGCTTGATGCTTTATTATCAGCGATGCAGAGCGGACAAGACTTGCAATCCTTAGTCAAAACTAATCTCCCTCTAGAAAACTATCCAACCGTCAGTCCGTTATTGGCTTTACAGACGATTCTCGATAACATCCGTCAAACCAATCAAATCGACACGTATCAAAAGGGTGTCAACAGTCTCCGTTATTTCCGAAAGGACGAGCGAATTCAGCAATTTGTGACTGCTGGAGATGATGGCAAGATAAAGTTGTGGAATCGTCTGGGACAGCAGCTATCAGAACTAGAAGCGCATCCCGGCAGTCAGATTAAAAGTGTTGAGTTTAGCTCAGACAAACGAACATTTGCGACAGCGGCAACGGATGGGATAGCGAAGTTGTGGGAACTCAATCAAAACAATCCCGACAATCTCAAGGCAGCTAAGCTAATCGCTCAATTTAAGGGGCATCGGGGTGGTATCAACAATGTCCGATTTACGCGAGATGGCAGCGAAATTATTACCACTGGAGAGGATGGCACGCTCAGACTCTGGGCGCTCAATGGCAAGCAGCGATTAAAAATTCAAGCTCACAATGGCAGCATCAACAGCCTCAATATCAGTCCGAATGGCCAGCAGATTGCTACGGCTGGAGAGGATGGAATGGCAAGGTTGTGGAACTTCAACGGCAAGCAACTAGCAGAATTTAAAGGTCATCAGGGTAGTGTTAACAGTGTTTGGTTTAGCCCGGATAACCAACAGCTAGCGACGGCTGGAGATGACGGTATGGTGAGGCGATGGAACCTGAATGGCAAGCTTTTGAAGGAATTTAAAGCTCATGAAGGCAGCATCGGCAGCGTTCGTTTTAGCCCAATCAATGGCAAGCAACTGGCTACATCTGGAAGGGACGGCACTATCGGGTTGTGGGATCTCAATGGCAAGCTGTTGGCCGAATTCAAAGGTCATCAGGGCAGTGTCGAGAGCATCCGGTTTAGCCCAGATGCTAAGCAACTAGCGACAGCAGGCAAGGATGATGGCACGGTAAGGCTGTGGACTATCCCAGAAAAACAGTGGGTCAAATTAGAGGGGCATGACGGCAGTGTGAACAGTGCGCGTGTGAGTCTGGATAACAAGCTAGTTGCTACCACTGGCAAGGATGGTATGGTCATGCTATGGGATATCAATGGCAAGCTTTTGAAGGAATTTAAAGCTCAGGATGGCAGTATCGAAAGCATCCGTTTCCGACCGCTAGAGGGCAAGGAAATTGCTACAGCTGGAACAGGTGGCACGATAAGGCTGTGGAACCTGGAGGGAAAGCTGTTGAAAGATCTCAATAGCCATCAACCCGTTGCCCAGAGTATCAACTTTAGCCCGGATGGCAAGCTCTTAGCCTCCGTTGGCAATGACGGTACGGTAAAGCTATTGGACCTTAATGGCAAGCTGTTGGCACCACCTTTTAAAGGCAATGGTCGCAACGTCGAGAGCATCCGGTTTAGCCCGGATGGCAAGGAACTGGC
>DATNPC010000327.1:0-5879 GCA_036703375.1 Allocoleopsis sp. | reverse complement strand
GATTAATGGTTAAGTCAGTGCCATTCCCCTTAGGGATGATTAAAAATACAGGGCAATCTTTAAAAGATTGCCCCGTTCCTACTGCGCTCTTAAGGTGCGAACACCGTTAAGAATTGCAATATTTAAACTTTTTTTGCTTATACGTTCTTTGACGAAACTTCTGCGTGCTTATCTAAACGAGCCTTAACGTTGTACTCGGCGGAGCTAGAATCATAGCCCAGCTCGGCATTACCTTCTGTCGGGCCACCAATGGCTTTCCATGCGGCAAGTCCGCCTTTGAGCTCAGATATGGCTGTAAATCCAGCCTGACGTAGTACGGAGGCAGCTTGTACCGTCTGTTCATCGCTGTCACCGTAAACATAAATCTCGCGCTTAGGCTCCAGGCTATCTAATGCCCGTTGTGGCAAGTCTTCCATGGTCATGGACATTGCACCTAAAATCCGAGATGCGTTGAAGGTGTTGCGATCGCGTACATCTAAGATTGTAAAAGCCGGTTCGCCCCATTCCAAACGCTGTTTAAGAGCTTGAGCGCTCGATTGCGGTGTTTGTTGAGAGGGTGGAGTAGGAGTAACGTTTGGCAGTCTATCTTTGGCGTTAAGGATTCCCTTTTCGACGTTTGGCATATTTGGCATAATTATTTCCGAATTCATCACTTGCAATTTATCAAGCCTTTCCTGCCCAACCGTCCATCTCAAGAAAGAGGATGTTCAATCTCTTCCTTAAGATATAATTGCTCGCTTAAATCGCTCAATTTTTGTGATTTTTGCTAAGCCGCTCACACCTTCGATTTTTCCTAGACCCCCTTAAAAAGGGGGTAATCGAAATCTTAGTCTCTCCTGAAATAGGAAATGTGAGGAGGATTGTGCTACGCAAACGATGCAGGGAGCAAAGTGTTTCTAGAATCGAAACACAGTTCTCACAACACCTTCAAAAATGTCGTTATTATTTTCATTGTGATTCGGAGCAGTAAGCCAGATTAAACCGGGTGTAATCTCAATATGGTCACTGAAATGATATTTGTAGAATGCCTCAAGATGCAGGGATGTATCCTTGTCGGCTACACCATTTCCCAAACCTAAATTGACTCCACTACTGAGGCTAGTTACCTTGGGTTCCATCCCAATTAAAAATCCTGCAATGCTACCTTCCTTACCCACATCGGGAAACGTCAATCCAACAGCCCAGTTCCAAACCTGGCCATCACCCTCACCGATATAGCGATGGTTGGAGTACCCAACCCATCCATCGATCGCAAAATTTGGAGTAATGGTATACGTCACCGTTGCACCGTAGGAATTCGTGGCTACGGCCGTACCGCCATTACTATTCGCCAGATTGCTACCCGTGGCTAAACCAAAACTGGTAGAGAATGGAGAATAGGAATTGATGTAGGTCAACCCGATCTTGAATTGCTTGCTTGGACTCACGATGACTTGAGCTAAAGCGGCATATTTCCCATCAAACAAGCCCCGCTCAGAAGATGGATCGGACCCGTTTGATGTTAAATAGCCTAAATTGAGTTCAAAGTTGTCATTAAATTGGTGTCTGAGTCCAAAGCCCGTACCACCATCGTAGTTGTAAATCGGGTTGCGTAAAGCAAACAGCGAAACCGCTGTGCCATCTAGGTGGGGAGTTAATTGCGCGGAGGCATCTAAGTCAACAAATCCATTACCAGCAGCGGCGAGGTAAACATAGGTGCGAGCACTTATAGGGAAGCGGTATTGCAGAAGCCCGATGCCCACGGAATTACCAGTATCACCGTCGAACTCAAGCCGCCCTTCATTCGTGAGGGTGGGACCTGCATTAGTGGTGCCAAACGGTACTACATTACCCGCTTGCAAACGAGTCAGCAAGCGGTCTTTACCGGTAAAACTCGTACTCAAATTCAACCGCACGCGATCGCTCGCTACCGGGATGCGAGGAATCTCCTCATCTCTAGCGTTATGTCCACCCAGAATACTGCTGACTGCAAAAATGACTTCTCCCTCCAACTTGGTCGTTGTCGAAAACTGAGTCAGTTCCAGTTCTGCCGTTCGCGCTTCTAACCCATCAACACGACCTCGCAATACGGACAGTTCTGTGGCAAATTCTTCTTGTAGTTTATTGAGGGTAGCTAAGTCTTCTTTTCTAACGGCATTCTCCGTTCCTCTAGAAATTAACTCGCTGATTCGGGTTAAAGCTGCGTTTAAACCTGCCGCAAACTCGTAACGAGTCATGGCTCGATTGCCCCGGAACGTACCATCGGGATAACCGGCAATTACCCCATAGCGCTCGACAAGCGATCGCAATGCCTCATATGCCCAATCAGTCGGTCGTACATCAGACAGCTGAGTGACAGATGTTACTTGATTCATTGGGTCATTTTCATCATTCTCAGGGATAGAGTCATCCGCTAATTGAGCCACTTCTCGCACATCGGAACGATTACTCTTTAAATCTTCATTCCCGTCTGGTCGAACAGTTGCGATCGCTGGAGAACTTTCGGCTGGCTTGCTAACTGCTCCATCGGATTCATCGCTCGTAGCTTTTGCTGCGATTGTTGGATTCAAAGGAGTGTAAGGTGATACGGTGTTTGCCGTTACAGAGGTATCGGATTCCGTAAGCTTTTCCTCTCGAACTTGCTCTGGTTTAGGAGGAACAGGGTAATCGACTTGAAGTGAGTTCGCTTCTGTGGGTTTCGTTACTGATAAGAGTTCATCTATAGCATCTATTTTACCGGCCACCTCGGCTGCTCTTCCCGCTGGAGATGTTCCCATAAAAATAGTTAAAATTCCTGGAGCAAGTAGAAACAGTCTCAAAAAATTTTTCAGCATTTTTGTCATCACACCCACAAACTAATAGCTTAGGCTACCCTTTGGAATCTCTTGAATCAACTACTCTTGTCAAGACAATTTAACAAAAATTGAATTTGAGGGTGTTAAAAGTTAACTGGTGAAACTGTTCGATCGGCTCAGTTATTCAAAATTTATATAATCTTAGAACAGACAGAATTTTGTCGAGCGTTTGCAGATCCATTGTCGGCAAGCTTTTGCATTCTCGCTCTAAGAGTTAACTCTAATAAATTAATTTTTAACTCTAAGTATGTTGTTGTATTCTCTCTTAAGATAGATGCCAATATCAAGCTTTTACGCGAAATTTTAGTTCCGCATTTATCCTTAGTTAGATCGTATTGTTAAATAACCTGAAGTTAGATTTATTTTATTTTCAATTTACGAGTTTAATGATTGACTAATTATAAAACAAGATATCAGTAGAACATGAAGCTGCAAGCGCGATCGCAGAACATTTCTCAAGGATTAGTTCTATAACTTCAGACCAGACTTTCCCAACGTTTCGTCGTATTAATTTCTGTAACAGGAATGAACATTCTATCCCTCTTAGGCGGACTGCAAGGACGCCTAAAAAGACTTGTGAGAAAACTGGGAATTCCTCGTCTTGTGGGAATTCTGGTGGTTTGGATGTTGATCGCTCAGGTTTGGATTTTACCAGCACTGACTCAGCAACCCGTGGTCATCACGATGCTGATGCAAGGTCAAGATCGGGCTAACTGGTTACCGTTTCTGGAAGAATTTCAACAAAAAAACCCAGACATTCAGCTTAATCTGGTTGAAGGGCCATTTGATACCAACCTGCAAGAGAACCTTCTCACCTCTGCCTTTCTACTAGGAGACTCGCCCTACGATATCCTGAACATGGATATTGTCTGGGTACCTAAGTTTGCCGCTGCTGGCTGGCTAAGACCGATTGATGACTTAGTTCCCAAAGAACAACTCGCAGAGATGGTGGAGAACAACATTGAGGGTGGACGCTACCAGGGCAAACTGTATCGAATGCCAACCACCTCAGATGCGGGAGTCCTCTATTACCGTACAGATATTTTGCGACAGGCTGGATACAAGCCTCCCGAAACCTTTAAGGAGATGCTTGATATTCTCCAGAAGGTGCAACAGCCGGGAGGAAAGGATGCTGGAAAACCTGATTGGGGTTATCTCTGGCAGGGCAAGCAGTACGAGGGTGTATCGGCAATGTTTGTCGAGGTACTCGAAGGGTTCGGCGGTTTCTGGGTGAACCCGGACACGTTTGAGGTGGGACTCGACCAGCCGCAAGCACTCCAGGCAGTTGAGTTTCTGCGAAACACGATTACCAAAGGGATTTCTCCTCCCGGCGTGAGTACTTATGGAGAAGAGGAAACTCGCCTTTTATTCCAGAGTGGTGAATCAGTATTTTTACGCAATTGGCCCTATGTCTGGAAGCTAGCTAATCAGAAAGATTCAAAAGTTAAAGGCAAAATTGGCATCGAACCGATGCTTCAAGGCAGGGGTCAAACTGGAGGTTCATGCTTGGGTGGATGGGGTTTAGCGATCTCCTCAACCACACCTCATCCGAAGGAAGCATGGCGACTCATTGAGTACATGACGAGCAAAGATACGATGCGCCGGTTTGTTTTAGACACGGGCTTAATTTCCAGCTACAAGTCCCTGTTTACAGAGCCAGAAATTGTTGCCAAATATCCCCACTTCCCGCGATTGTTAGAGGCGGTTCAACAATCTGTTTTACGACCTCCCGTTGCTCAATACGCTCAAGCTTCAGACATATTACAGCGCTATCTCAGTTCAGCCTTTACGGGCGGCATGACACCACAAGATGCGATGCAGGCAGCGGCGCGGGAAACCCGCAACTTATTTGGCAGATTGAAAAAACCGGTTCGCACTACATAAAACCTAGAAGCTGCCCCGACGGTAGCCATGACTCTTAATTCGCAATAGCTACGGCTACTCATGACTCATTAACTAATAACTCATGACAACTGTACAGGTAAAAGACGTAATTCGGGAACGAGAACAGCGGACGGGCTGGTTGCTGGTATTACCTGCCATCATTCTGCTGTTGCTGGTATTTGCTTATCCAATTGGACGTGCCTTTTGGTTAAGCTTCTTCAATCAAAATCTCGGCACTCAGCTGCGATCGGAGTTTGCGGGCTTCGACAATTATGTGCGGATGGTGGGCGATGGGCGCTTCTGGCGCAGCATGTGGAACACCACTATCTTTACCACTGCCTCTGTTTTGCTGGAATTAGTGCTAGGGATGGGTATTGCCTTAGTCCTGAATCAATCGTTTAGAGGGCGCGGGATTGTACGAACGATTACTCTGATTCCTTGGGCGCTGCCAACGGCGTTGATGGGACTTGCTTGGGCATGGATTTTTAACGACCAATTTGGTGTTGTCAACGATATTCTCAGGCGCGTGGGAGTCATCGACCAAGGCATCACTTGGCTGGGTGATCCAGCCTTAGCCATGGTGGCGGTGATTTTAGCGGATGTTTGGAAAACAACACCGTTTATCAGCATCTTGTTATTAGCCGGATTGCAATCGATTTCCAATGACCTCTACGAAGCTCATTCGATTGATGGGGCAACGCCTTGGCAGAGTTTTTGGACGATTACGATTCCGCTTTTGATGCCCCAAATTGTGATTGCTCTACTGTTTAGATTTGCTCAGGCATTCGGGATTTTCGACTTGATTCAGGTGATGACAGGAGGTGGGCCTGGAGGTGCAACAGAAACGGTTTCTCTCTATATCTACGGCACGGTAATGCGCTATCTGGATTTTGGCTACGGGGCGGCACTGGTGGTGGTGACGTTTTTGTTACTCATCGCCGCCGTTGCGATCGCAGCATACTTCTTGTCTAAATCTCGTGCTAAAGCCGCAGGAGTGACTTAGTGCGAATGTCGCTGACTTAAGCAAGAAGTAGTCGTTCTTTGAGAAAAACCTAGATTGGGGGGTCTCCCCCCAAACCCCCCGCTGGGGGACGAGTGCCTCCCCCAGCCCCCCTGCACAAGGGTTGGTTGGTGAGCGAGGAAAGTTCTTAAGTCAGTGCC
>DATNPC010000326.1:0-2544 GCA_036703375.1 Allocoleopsis sp. | reverse complement strand
AAAACTCTCAGATAGGAAGAGTCTACCTAAATATGTAAAGTTTTGTATCAGAATTCAACATTTCTGCCAAATTGCCTTATCTTCATTTTGAATTTTGAATTACTCAGTTGCTTTATTTGACTTCTGCCATTCCGTAGATATCGATGAATTGACTGAAGCTGTCCATGTTTTCCTTGGCAGGAATTCGCCACCGACATTGAAATAAATCAACGATTGGCTTGACCAGTGTTGCTGACCCACCAACAACTAACACCTCGCCCATTGTGGCAAGGGCGCGTGACCATCCAGTCTTAATTCTTCCCCTCAGTTCAGAACAGTAAATTTCCTGAGCGGCATCGAACTGAGGTTTGAAGTAAGTTCCGGTTTGGGCAATGGTGAACGAGCCATCAGCTATTCCGTCCATAATCCAGTCAGCGCTGGGGCGTTCTCCAATCATCGGTGCAACGGCTGCGGCAATTTTTTCTGCTAAATATGCGGTTCCTTTACCCTTTAAGTTGAGGTCTTGGTCGCGGTCAATGATTGCCCGTTCAGGATTTTTGAGGTTGGGCAAATAGACGTGGCAGGAAATGTTTCCACCACCTATGTTGACAACTCCGTTGGTGAGTTGGGGGTAGTTGAAAAGCCCGTTGCGGATGGCGTAGCAATACGCGCCTCGCGTTTCATCGGTGGGAATAGCGCGCTGCACTGTGGCAACGATATCGACACCGTTGCGTCGGAACTCTTTGGCTGAGACAACGGTTTCAATTTTCTTGACCCCTTCTACTGACTGTTGGTGGCGCGTGTCGGGTAGGAAGTAGACCAACTCCTCCACTGTTAGGGTGTTTTCTCCCAGGTTTGGCTCCAGGGCAACGTAAGCCAATAGGCATGCCCAATCGGTTTTGGACTCGCTAAAGATGGGTTTGCCTCCCAGTTCCTTTGCAATCTTGCCGATGACGTATTTTTTGCCGTCTACTTCAACAACAACGCTCTCGTCATCCCAGGTAACCTCTTGCCAGGTTTCTGTTGCCAAGACGTAGGAGGGGATGCACCGCACTCGTCCTTCTGGGTCGAGCCATTTGATGAACCGATTGCCCGCGTCTAACACGATTCGCTTCCGGATTAGGCGAGTCATCTTTTCTAGCTCTTGTGTGTCTGTCCACAGGGTGCTTTGTCCCAGTGAATGGTTTCCGTTTTTCGGATAGAGCAAGCTTGTGCTGATTGCCATAGGTATCTGTGTGTATATTTATAAGCTTGGTGGAGTAGCTGTTGTTGTACTTCTGTGTTACTCCCTTATACGAATAGTTATACACGCATTCGCTATTTGTCAAATAAAAAATTTTATAATCAGCTTAGGGATAAAGATGAATTAATACACACGCATTAGTTGCAAGGACGTGAGTGAGTCCTCCGGGTAAGATTGGAGGGTACTCGAAAAGCCAACATTCATCTCTCTGCCTTGCCTAAAAAGAAGGGTCAGCCCGTTGCTCGTGAAGATTCACTTAAGAAGCGCTACAACTTCAGCTTGACTCCCATCGCTCGTGAAGGATTGGAGCGCTTAGCCACCCAGCGGGAGTTGACTACTTCTGAAATGCTCGAACAGTTGGGTCGAGGTGAGTTGTCGTTAGGTGAGCCAATCAGAGAGGCAAAACCTACATTGGCTGATTTGATTGATGAGGAGTTAAAAAAAACCCCCGGTATTGGGGGTTTGAATCGGCTTGTTGAGGCAACTGGGATTAGTGCGACACGCCTTTTGGAATTAGGTTCTGGTGATAAGCCGAGCGATATTGAGATATCTAACTTGGCTCAAGGCTTGTGGAAGGATGAGACACACAATTGGGATGAGGATGAGCTGCTGGAGTTGGTTGTTGCTCAATTTGGCGATCGCGTTTTGCCGGATGAGTGGAATGGTGTAACTGAAGTGGAACCTCCTGCTGGCGATAGCGATCGGGAAAAATTGGGCAATGGTAGTTAGAACCTGATGAGCTTCACTAGAGCGCGAAGTGAGCAGGTAGCGAGAACCGCTCCACAAATGCACAGATTCCCTATCGCGTAACTACTACTCCCTATAGGGTGCAATCTCCACCTTGTCGAGGGTTTTGCCCTGTCTAGGTGAAACCACAATAGAGGAAGCCTTAACTGTGGAGAAGCGATTTTGTCTTTATCGACTCCTGTGGTTTCACCTACTTTTTCCGTTCCCGTAGCAGCGACTACTCTCCCCAAACCTCGATTGTGGATGCCCGAGAGCGTGATGTTTACGCCTGCTGCTCTGGATGAGCCGTGGGGACAGCAGATACTCTCGCGGGTACAGGCGCTCAATTTGCCTGTCGAGGAGTTGCCGCGCAATCGATTGACCGGGTTGCGGAGAGAGAGCGATCGCGAGACCTACGATATTTCTAAGCGCACATTAGCGGTTGTGACCGCACCTCCGGGCCACTTCAAGCTGAGTCCGATTCCACCTTCGGCTGATTGGCAGTTTCACCTAGCCCAAGGCTGCCCAGCACACTGTCAATATTGCTATCTTGCCGGTAGCTTACAAGGACCGCCCGTTATCCGCGCCTTTGCTAA
>DATNPC010000325.1:0-4558 GCA_036703375.1 Allocoleopsis sp. | reverse complement strand
GCAGACCAACGGTTAAGTTATCTGTTGGTTGTGTCCTTCTTTGTTAATCGTGGCATTGCCTCAATCCAATCGACTCAGGCACCGGCGAGATTTTCAGGCGGTTTATCAAAAAGGGATTCGTCGCTCAGGACGTTACTTAATGGTACGGGGTTTACAGTACGATAACAGTGCTGTCAAGACCCTACCCCAAGGAACGTTAAAACCGATGAAAGAGGATAAACCTCCAACTCGGTTCGGCATTTCTATCAGCCTGAAAGTTAGCAAAAAAGCAGTGATTCGCAATCGAATTAAGCGGCAGATTCGGGCAATTCTACGCCAGTTAATGCCGCAAATATCACCGGGCTGGAACCTGGTTATCGTCGTTCGACCGGGAGCGAGTGAGTGCGATTATGCACAATTTTTGCGAGAATTAAAGCAGTTGTTGGCAGAAGCAGAGGTACTACATGGGTATTAAAGAGGAAGCATTCTACGAAGGCGGTCCCCATCTAGGCGATCTGATTGTTAATATTTTGATCGGATTCACGGTCGTAGGCTTGCCACTAACCGTGGGTGCCATTGTTCGAGCGCTGTGGTTGCGCTATCGGATTACCAATCGCCGGATTTCCGTCACTGGGGGCTGGCAAGGACGCGATCGCACTGACATTGTTTATTCAGAAGTGTCTAAGATTGTCAAAGTTCCCCGTGGTATTGGCACTTGGGGTGATATCGTAGTGACCCTCAGAGATGGTAGTCGTCTAGAACTCAGAGCCTTACCTCGATTCCGAGAAATCTACGACTATATTGCCGAAAAAGTATCGAGCAAAACTGGCAAACCGATTGACGCGATTAAAGCCTAGACGAAATCGGGCTGTCCTCAACATGGCATGCTCGACTATCCCGTCATCAAAGGCTGCTCCGAACTCCTGCCACTAACTCAGGCAATACGTAGGAAAACTGCGCGGGCCGTCTGGCTGTATTGTAGGCCGGATAACCCGCCTCGCATTTTGGCAAAGATTAGATAGATTAGATTCAGAAAACTTTACAGCGCCTAGGTTAACTTCATACGAATGGACTTTGGTATCGGGTTTCTTTCTAACAACGTCATGCTCCCAATCCTGGATTTCTTTTACGGGATTGTGCCGAGCTATGGTCTCGCCATCGTGGCGCTGACCTTGGTGATTCGTTTTGCTCTATTTCCTCTTAACGCTAACTCCATTCGCAGCATGAGGCGCATGCGAATCACTCAACCGCTGATGAAAAAGCGGCAAGAAGAAATTCAAAAACTCTACAAAGATGACCCTGCAAAACAACAGGAGGAGGTCAGCAAGCTTTTCAAAGAGTTTGGGAACCCGTTAGCTGGATGTTTGCCCGTATTGTTGCAGATGCCAGTTCTGTTTGCGCTGTTCGCTACCTTGCGGGGTTCACCCTTCTCCAACGTTAACTACAGCGTTAATCTACAGATTTTCCCGCGAGAGCAATTGGAGCTGATCCAACCTCAAGCTTTTGCGACAAAACCGCAAAATATTTATTTCGCAGATGGAGTTCACGCTCCCGTTTCCGCTGTACTTCCCGGTGGCAATCGCTTAGTGGTGGGTGAAAAGACAGTCGTAGACTTTCAATCCGTTGAGGGAAAACCGCTCAAGGCATTGCTCGCTGAGTATCCAGATACAATCATTGCTCCCAAGTGGGAGATCACAAAAGGACAAGAACGCGTGCGCCTCAACCAGGACGGAACGCTGGAAGCGTTAGAACCAGGAGAGGTAACGCTTCAAGGCACGCTTCCGGGACTCGCAGCCGATAAGGGATTCCTCTTCATTGATGCCCTAGGGCGCGTAGGTGCCTTTGATGAAGATGGCACGATCCATTGGGATGTGGTCGGCATGATTATCTGCTTTGGCCTCAGTTTGTATGTTAACCAACTGCTCTCCGGTCAGAATGCGACTGAAGCCACACCCCAACAAACAACGGTAAATAAAATTACGCCAGTCCTATTCTCCGGCATGTTCTTATTCTTCCCGTTGCCGGCTGGTGTACTAATGTACATGTTAATTGCTAACGTCTTTCAGACGCTTCAGACCTTCATTTTGATGCGAGAGCCTCTGCCAGAGAATCTCCAGAAGCTGATGGAAGAACAAGAAAAAGTGGAAAAATCTGGTGGAGACACGAGAGAAACGCTACCGTTTGAGCCAAAGCGTTCTAAGAAAAAAGCGTCGAGTTAATTATGAGCAATCAGCCCATGCCACGCGGTCAGCAGTGGCTCGAAGAATTCTTGCGCTTATCGAAATTGCCTGCTCGTGTTGAGGCAATTCAAAGTGATGACCCACAAGACGATAAGCCGAACTACTGGCTGACGATTGATGAAACGAACCTGACGCCACAGCAAATTGAAACCCTGATTGGAGCGGATGGGACAGTGCTGGATGCTCTTCAGTACTTGGCCAATTCTATTCTCAATCTCGGGCAGGAAGACCAAGGGCAAGCCGCTTACACGATTGAACTCGATGGTTACCGCCTCCGGCGTCAAGCCGAACTGCAAGCACTGGCAGCTCATGCGGCTCAGCAAGTGCGCGAGACGGGGGAAGAATTTGAAATGAAATCGCTGTCTTCGGCAGAGCGGCGTCAGGTTCATACCTTTTTAAAGGCATGCGATGATTTAGAGACTCAAAGTCGAGGACAAGAGCCAGATCGACGTCTTGTAGTACGTCGGCGTTGAAGCAGAGCCAGCGACTAGTCGCTGGTTGCTTAAAACCTCGTGGGGTCGTTTAGACACAGGAGAAGCATTATGGAGGCAATTCATATCCCTTGGCTGCTCAAACTACCAGAGCATACGGATGTAATCCAGATTAAGGAGTGCCTAGCCGATCTGGAAACCTTAACCCCAGTACGAGGGCGAATGCAAGTCACTCACAAGGGAAACTATCTTGAGGTTTCAGCTCAAGCGGAAACGATTATTACTTTGACTTGCGATCGCTGTTTGCAGCAGTATAACCATCGTTTAACAGTTGATACCTCGGAATTGCTCTGGTTAGATGAGTCAGCCGACCAACCCGATAGAGGCCCCCTAGAACGGGAGACAGCGCTCGAAGATTTGGTCGAAACCTTGCTACCCAACGGTTATTTTTATCCAGATACTTGGCTCTACGAGCAACTGTGCTTGACCATTCCGCCACGGAAACTGTGCGAGCAAGAGTGTCCAGGCATTACGATTACCGATGACAGTGCCTCGTCAAAAACCGATCGGCGTTGGCAGGCACTAGAAGCACTCAAACGGCAACTCCCCGGATAAGCCCACTCTGCCAGGAAAAAATTCTCCAGTCGGAGAATTGAAAGGGGTTCTCTGAAGCTTTGATGACTTAATCCAAACTCTAAAATCTAAAAACGACACAACCCCTGTGCACTATGACGTTTAATAACGAGTTTGAGCTACTGCTACGCGCCCGCTATCCGTCGATCTACATTCCAACGCTAGAAGAGGAGCGAGTGGAAACAGCGATCGCGCAAGTGGCGCAACGCTTAGGTAATCGTGCTGTTTACATCTGGGATTTTGTTGACGGTTATCAGGGCAACCCAAACGATGCGGGGTTTGGACGTCGAAATCCGTTGCAAGCCTTAGAATTTGTAGAAAAACTGCCGGAAAGTGCAGCAGCTATCTTTATTTTAAGGGATTTTCACCGATTTTTAGAGGATATCTCTGTTTCTCGTAAACTGAGAAATCTATCTCGGCGTCTAAAATCTCAACCGAAGAATATTGTGATTGTGACGCCGCAAGTGACTGTTCCCTCCGATCTGACAGAGGTGCTGACAGTTTTGGAATTTCCTTTACCCGATGCGTCGGAAATTAAAGTCGAAATCGGGCGCTTGTTAGCAGCAACAGGTCAATCCTTGAGCGAAAAAGTGCTAGATGAGTTGGTGCGTTCCTCTCAAGGGCTTTCCTTGGAGCGGATTCGCCGAGTCCTCACGCGCGCGATCGCATCTCATGGTGAAATTCAACCCGAAGATGTCGAACTGATTCTCGAAGAAAAACGCCAATCAATCTGCCAGACTCAGATTTTGGAGTTTTACCCAACCAGCGAGAAGATATCCGATATCGGTGGCTTAGACAACTTAAAAGACTGGTTGCTGCGTCGAGGAGGTGCCTTTACAGAACGGGCGAGACAGTACGGTTTACCTCATCCTCGCGGTCTATTGCTGGTTGGAATCCAGGGTACGGGAAAATCATTAACAGCAAAAGCGATCGCGCACCACTGGCATCTTCCTCTCTTACGCCTTGATGTTGGGCGTCTGTTTGGGGGCTTGGTGGGAGAATCTGAATCCCGCACCCGACAGATGGTTCAGCTAGCCGAAGCTCTCGCTCCCTGTATTTTATGGATTGACGAGATTGACAAGGCCTTTTCGGGCATTGATTCTAAAGGAGACGCCGGGACGACCAGTCGTGTCTTTGGCACCTTCATCAACTGGCTAGCGGAAAAGCGATCGCCTGTATTTGTTGTCGCCACCGCCAATAATATCCAAGCTTTACCCCCAGAAATGCTTCGTAAAGGTCGGTTTGATGAAATCTTCTTTGTCGGCTTGCCAAGTC